>JBIKZJ010000349.1:0-6960 GCA_044354755.1 Schlesneria sp.
CAACGATATTTGTGGAAACATCGGCAAAGTTCGCGTCAACCCCCAGCATGGCGACACAAAAAACGTTTTTATCCCGTTCGTATTGGCGACGGGATGACATACTGGGGCAAGCAGAATTGAAATTGCGAAAAATTGAGTTTCCTGTAATCAATGTCAAATTTTTATTTGACGGTCTTTTCGAAATACCTATTGGTGGTTTTCATGCCGCAACTGAGTTGGCTTCTGATCGTGTTACGCGAGGTCCTCGGCGAGTCCGCTGGGACCCGCCGCATCCATCCGTTGCGACGCAGGAACCGGAGATCGTTGCAATACGGTATTGCGCAGATTCAACCGCTTGAAGCTCGGGCGATGCTGTCCGAAGATGTGCCAACCGTGATGAGTCCAACCTCGGCCAATATCCGCAGTACCGCAGCAATACTCGGCGGAAATGTTACCTTTGATGGAGATCACCCGCTAGCGGTCGTCGGCGTTCTGTACTCGGTCAGCAGCATCAATCCGAATCCACAACCGAATGGTGATGGGGTCATTGAGCTTGATGTCGCGCCGGCCATGGGCCTCTTCACCGTGAATGCGATCAATCTGACACCGGATACGCAATATTCATTTGTCGCTTTCGCGACGAATGGAGCGGGGACATCAGCGACAAAGGTTGTGCAATTCACCACGGCAGCGAACACCAGTCCCTCGTTTGTTGCGTTGCCCTCTGGCCCCACCAGTCCACTCAACGGCACCACAGGCGTCTTCTCGGTACGCGGTGACGATCTTGATACCGGCGAAGTCTCGTTGACGTATACGTGGGCTCTGGTGGGAGGGATTCCTGGGCCGGTCCGTTTTTCTGACAACGGCACGAATTCGGCGAAAAGTACTACCATCGTTTTTGCGGTTCCCGGATTTTATCACGTATCGGCTTCGATTTCGGATCCGAGTGGCGCGACCGTGACCGAGACCCTGAGTTTGTATGTGAATTCGTCGATGACCAATTCCTCGTTTTCTTTGCAGGATGTGCCCACGTTACCCCTTCCCTACGGAGGAAACAGCAATGCGCTGATCGCTCCTGCAATCTCGATCTCGAATCCGCTGAAGACCGTTTTCACTAAGGCAACCATCCAGATCACCGGTCACTATGTCGCCGGACGGGACGTGCTTGATGCAACCCCCACGACGGAGATTTCGGTTGCATTTGATCCCCGTTTTGGCACGCTCACACTTTCGGGAAAAGCGTCATTATACATTTATCAGTATGTGTTACGATCTGCAGTCTTCCGCACCGACTTGACCTCGACATTACCCCTCACCGAATCGTTGACGTTGACGATCACGGATGGCATCTCGACCAGTGCACCAGTGATTCGTAATATCCTCGTGAATTCCAACGATGTTCCCTCCTACCCCATCGCCTGTTTGGGTGATTCGTTGACAATTTGGAATGGAGGCTGGGCTTCAGCCCTGAAATCGTATTATTCCAATGCCAATGTCACCAACTTTGGTGTCGGCGGCTATACGCCAGAGCAGGTTTACAATACTTGGAGCTCCCAAGTGCGTAACTCGGGATACAAAATGATCTCGGTGCTGGCTGGGGTGAATGATCTTGCACATGATGAAGAGGCCGTACGGACGTTTGGTTTTCTGAATCGCCTGTTTGACGAAGCGTTGGCGGACGGACTGAGGATTGTCGTCTATTCTGTCACCCCTTTTGGTGGCTGGTATGCGAATTCCGTTTCGTATTGGAACCCGCAACAGCAGATACAGCTTAAGTTGTACAATACGATGATTGCGGCGAAGGTGGCTGCGAATCCGGGGCGAATGATCTTTTGTGACACCGATAAGCTCTTGAGTGACCCCAACGCTCCCGAAAAATTGAGTCCCCTCTATGATAATGGTGATGGACTGCATTGGAACAAGGCAGGGCATGAACTTGTCGCTTCGACCTTTTTTCGCCATTTCTCGCCGAACCTGGGTTTGTCGGGTTTGAATGCCTCGGATACTTATATTCAAGGGACTTCCAAGCTCAACTTTGCCTCAAAGCTGATTGTGAGCCAACCAAACCATGGGAATCTGCAGAGTGCAACGGTTTCGTTCACCAACTGGCAGGGGGGTGACCGTCTCGCCTTTTACAACAACTTTGCCTTGCAACATACGTTTAAGGAGGATCTGCTGACGCACACGGCGACGCTGGTCATGACTGGAAGCGCGACCGCCGAGCGTTACCAGGCAACGCTGCAGACACTGATGTTCTGGTGCGTCGCGGGCCAACCGAATTCTTGCGTAACTCGGCACGTTACGATCACCATCAATGATCCGCTTCAAAGTTCCTCGGTGACGGGTTCTGTCGCTGTTTTCCCATTGATGTCCGGCCTGCGTCCGAATTTGGCGTTTTTGCAGGGCTCCGCACCCATGCTAATTGCCGAAAAGCTGTTTCTCACGCTTCCTGCGAACCGAGCGGTGGTCACCAGTGCGACAATCACGTTTTCCAATTGGCAGGAAGGTGATCGTCTCCGTTTTCACAACATTCTTGCGTTGCAACATACCTTCACCCAGGATTTGGTCGCTCAGACCGCCACTCTCTCAATCACGGGCTCGGGATCCCCCTTTGGCTGGGAAAACCAGTTGCGCTCTGTGCAGTACCAAGATGTTGCGGGAACGCCAAACACGTCGGCCATTCGTGGTGTTACGTTTACCTTGAGTGACGGTATCAATACGGTATCGGCGCGACAACGGATTACGGTGGTTGCGGCGAAACAACCGCCATTATTACAGGTGAATGACGCAACGAATCTTCGCTATCAGGCGAATTCCAGTCCGCTGGCCATCATGGGTTTGGCGCTGGCGAGCGATCCCGATAGTAATCATCTGCTGTCGCTCACGATTCGAATTACGGAGGGTTATCAAAGTGGAGTCGACGTGTTGTCGTTCAGCGACCTTCCGGGTATCACGGGAACGTTTAATTCGGACCTGGGAACTTTGACGTTGTCGGGAAGTAAGTACGTGGGGAATTATCGCGAGGCGCTCAGAAAGGTGATGTTCAGCACGAACGGTTCGAGTTTGGCTGCAGGGTTACGAACCTTTACCATGATCGCAACCGATGAAACGAACATCACAAGCAAACCGGTGATCCGCAACCTGGCTGTGACCACGTAAGGGTGAGTTTTTCGGACGGCAGCAACATCAACGCGCAGTCATCGACGTTCCGGGGACATCGGATACGGCTTTCTGGACCACGAGACTTTGGCGGCGAGGCAAGCCATCACGGACAGGATCGCGAACATCACCAACAGTCCAATGACGGGGAGTACAATCGCCAAAAGCGTTATCAGGATTGCCGAAAACAGTTCGAGAGATGAAACCGCAAAATTTCCTAAGCCGCCGGTAGTGCCAGTTGATGCAGTGCGTGCAACGACAGTGCTCGCTTGAATCGCGCTCGAGGCTCCGCCCCCTGCGACGATCGCCAGTGACCACTTCAACAGCGGCGATACGTCACCTAATTGAGAAGCGGTCACGATCGTTCCCGCCACGACTGCGGCGGGTGTTGCCACTGTATCCATGATGTTGTCCACCCACGGAATGTAATAGGCGATGATTTCGAGAATCGTCGCTGTCGCAAGTGCGATCAGTGTTGGCCAAGTCCCAATCCATTCGAAACCGGGGGACAAAGTCAAATGACCCGCGAGATTGGCGATACTCATTCCCAGCATGGGTACGAACACCCGGAAACCGCAGGCGGCACTGAGGCCAACGCCAATCATCAGCCCCATGAGTAAATCCATTCCTCAATTCCTTGTTGTGACAGACGGTCTCGTTAACTGGGCGCGATGCACTTCGATTTTTTCCTCACCGCAGCATCAGAGATTCGCGAGAATCTCGCCCTTTTTTGCCTCAAATTCGGCGGCGGTAATCAATCTCGCCTCATACATGCTCTTGAGCTGCTGGAGCTTCTGGAGCGGATCATTGTTCTGAGCTGTCGGTGGACCCTGCGGCAGTGCCACGTTGGCCTGAACCGTCACTCCTCCTGCAGCAGCTCGCTTCTCTTCCAGGCTGCGATCGCGTCGTTCCTGAAGCGTTTTTTCTTCCATCTCTTGAACGATTCTGTAGACTGCCCTGGCTTGAGCCTTCGGTATGTAATCGAGCATCAAGGTTTTTCCACTAGCGACCGTGATGCGAATTGTGGCACCGATCAAGTTTTCGGATAAGTTCGCATCCAGCAGTTCCCGCCAGACACAATCTTCAAAATCGACTCGACCAAGCATTTTTGGGCGGTAGAAGATGAATCGCTTATTGGTCAGTGCGATGCAGTCCGGCGAGAAATTTAAAATCGGTTTGTTTTGAACAGCGATATAAGTAAGCTCTTCATTCGTCATCAGGATCGTTTGAACTTTATTAGCAACCGAACGTATGACCTCGACCGATTGATTATCGCGGGTGAATGTCGCATACCACGCCGGATCGGCGGCTGGGACGTCGATCACAGTACGCGTTAAATCATTACGTTTAAAGATTCCGGTCATGGTATTGCCGACCATGATAGCAGCAGAACCGGCAGCAGATACCGCAGACGATGCAGCATTGGCTGTGATCGCAACAAGCGGGTCAGGCAAATCCGGTTCGTCAGTTGGCGTCCCAGACACAGGGGGTACCAAAATCCCTTCGCCGCAACCTGGACATTTGCCACGTTTGCCAGCGTTGGAATCCTTAACGGTCAATGTTTTTCCACAATTCCCGCAGGTAATGCGTATCATCAATTGTTCCGTAATCGATTTGCGATCAGTCACGTACTGCCTGCGAAACTCGCGATGATTTGTCCATTCGTGAGGCTAAACTCGATCATCGAAAAGGAAATCATTTCGGCATCGTAAAGGATACCAGATCGGAAGCGAGAAGATACCGTGGCCATTTCCAGCGACTTGCAACGAATCGTCAACCACGCCTGGAATTTAACCCAGGTTCTGCGGAACACGCCAGGAACTGGCACCCGAAAGATTCCGATGACCTTCCCCTCTCCGATAAGCTGTACCGGCCCACGAAATCGCGAACGACCTGAAAACTGCTTTGGTGCCATTCACGACGATTGCTGGCGGCGTGCGATGCTGTTCGAGGATTTCCGCCGGCCAATCCCAAGGCGAACTCCCCGATTTGCCTCAATTTTTGCGGGCATTCTGGCCGGGTGTGTTAACGGTCTCGACTTCTCATTCAGGAGGTTTTGAGCTTGGTTTTTTGGGGACGATGAATTCGGATTGGCAGCGGGGACATTTGCCTGATCGCCCGCGATGTGCTTCTTTCACGCGAATCTGGCAGCCCTTGGGGCAGGTGATCACAAACGTGTCCTTCGATCGCTGTTCTTTGCGAAGTTTTTGCAGAGCTTGCTCGTCTGCTGCCGCGATCTTTAAAAGCTCATCCGCCGCTGCGGCATCTATTTCCTGCGGCGAAAGAGGAGGTTCTTCGAACCGTATGGGAGGCTCGATGAATTCCTCGCGAATCGGTGGTTCCTCAGGTTCCGGCGCTGCTTGAGGTTCGGACGCCGCGAACATCTCGCGAAATGCATCGGGATCAATTGACACTTGAAAGCCCTCCTCACGTTTTAATGCGCGTTAAAAAACTTCAAATTTTGACGCGGAATCACCGTGATAAACAGTCGTCACGGGATGCGGACCTGTCACCAACATAATTCGTTCGGGGGGCATTGAACAGGGTAGACTGGGGTAACGGCGGTAATTCGGGCCGGTCTCCGAATTCCATTTCGGGTAGTACACGAGCTTCTGGATGTAATCCCCAGACCACTTGGGAAAATCCGGGAAGAGGGATTTCACCACTGAGGCACAAAGACACAGAGAACTTAGAGAGAGGGAAAAAAATGGGGAGAGTGAAGACGAAGCGAAGTCAAAAAAAGTGAAATGTGAATCGGCGGATTATCGTCCTGGTGTCACAGCGGTTTGGCGTATCGGCGGCTTGGCGTTTTGGTGCGAAAATCTTCTTTTCGGCTTTCCATTGTGAAGAATCCGTTGTGAAAAAGGGGAGCGGATGGCATGTTCCTGGACAAGCCCGGTGGAATCGATTCCGCTGCGGAAATAGTCCGTTTGACGTCTCTCCCTTGCCTGGATAGAAGAATCAACGGATTCCGATTATTCTTTAACCTGGTGGCGGGGACTGTGGTTAATCCGGGATCTGGTATTGGGGATTGCGGAAATTGCGCAAAACCATTCCAGCCTGATCTGGGTCAGCCTTTACTGCCAACGAAAATGGTCCTGAACTCACCTGATGGGCGATTCCATGACACTGCAGCTTCCTGACTGGACTTTCCAATCGCGTCGTACCTTTCTGGCCAATTATGCGGGCGGAATTGGTGCTTTGGCGATGTCACAACTTTTGGCCAGTCCGGGGCGCGGCGACATCGCGCCTCCTGGTCTGTCGGCGCGAACCCGACCCGCGCGAGCCAAGCGGGTGATTTGCCTGTTTCAGCATGGGGGGCCGAGTCAGATGGATCTGTTTGATCCCAAGCCGGAACTGCAAAAGTGGCATGGCAAACCGTATCCCGGTGGTGAGATTGAAGTTCATTTTGATAAACAAAAGGGGAACGTGCTGGGGAGTCCCTTTGCGTTTGCCAAACATGGCGAGTGTGGGATGGAATTGTGTGAACACCTCCCCTCTACGGCGCAGATTGCCGATGAGATTTGCCTCGTTCGTTCGATGACCACCGAATCGGTCGATCATGAGGCGGCGCTGCGGCTGATTCATACCGGCAAGTTTCTCGCAGGGATGCCCGCGTGGGGGTCTTGGGTGTTGTACGCCCTCGGGTCTGCGAACGAAAATCTACCGGCTTATGTGGTGCTGGGAGATCCGGGGGGATTGCCCGTCGATGGTGAGAAAAACTGGTCATCCGGATTTTTGCCCGCGCTCTATCAGGGGACTCCCTTTCGGTCGAGTCAGTCGCCGGTATTTAATTTGCAGACGCCAGCGGGTACGGGGCAG
>JBIKZJ010000350.1:0-6941 GCA_044354755.1 Schlesneria sp.
TGTGAAACGCACCAAGCAGATAACGCAGCGAGATCGAGTTCGTAGACCCGGGGTTTGATCACCGCGACAATTCCCACTGGAATCTCATTTCCCGCCGGAATTTCATTCATGAGCGACCCAAAGACTTCAGGATTTCCTGACCCGCATGGCTCTTGTTCAGGATGTAAAGGTGAATTCCACTCACTCCCTGATTGATCAACTCTTGGCACTGTGCCGTGGCAAACTCGACCCCAATCTCGTACTGCGCCTGTTTATCATCTTTGGCCGCTTCCAGTCGTGAGGCGAGTGACACGGGCATCGTTGCTCCGCACATCGCTGTGATCCGTTGAATTCGTGCAAACTCGGTAATCGGCATGATTCCCGGAATCACAGGGACCCCCAGATTGCTGGCTGCGACCCGGTCCCGGTAGCGAAAAAACGCCGAGTTGTCAAAAAAAAGTTGGGTGAAAATGGCGTCGGCACCGCAGCGCACCTTGCGGACAAGATTTTCAAAATCGACATCCAAACTGGTGGCTTCCGGGTGTTTTTCCGGATATCCAGCGACCCCAATCCCCATCTCAGGGAAATGCTCGCGAATCAGGCTGACCAGCGCATCGGCGTACTTGAGTCCCCCTTCGACCGCATGGAATTCAGCCTGCCCGGCGGGTGCATCTCCGCGGAGCGCCATGATATTGCGAATTCCTGCGTTCCAGGCGAACTGGAGCCATTCGATCAGTTGCTCGCGGGTACTGCCGACACAAGTGAAATGTGCGGTCGAGGTGACGCCAAACTGTTCCTGGATCTCGCGGCACCACTCGACTGTCCGTTTGCTGGTCGATCCCCCTGCCCCATACGTACACGAAACAAATGCAGGCTGAAAAGGGGTCATCTCACGGAGTGTCTGCCGGAGCGACTCGTCAGCTTCCGCCGTTTTGGGGGGAAAGATTTCGATCGACATCGCGGGGTGGCTACTGGAATAAACTTCGCGAATTCGCTGTACGTTGCTTGCCATAATTACGCCAATTTCCTCTGATAAAGACTGATGCAATAGGGTAGGCGATCCGTGACAAGACTGCCAGTATGTTTTCGTTGAGATCCGCGCCTAAAAAACCAGAATGAATGACCGTAAATCGCAGATTGATTCGAATTGCGGAAATGTGAAATCACTTCCTGCTTAGGTTCCCTGATGGTGCTGCAAAATATGTCGCAACAACCTTGCACTGCCTCATATCAGCACACTTTATTTGGCGTGGCGGAGTCTGGGGGTTGCTTCAACAGGCGATTCCAATTTCAGAATGTTCGTTTCGGAAGACAGAGTTTGCCGAGCTTGCTATGATATCTTGTCAAGATCAGACTTGAAGCGAGTCGGGCTACCCGGCATGCTGTTACAGTGCGCTAATGTTCGGCTCAACCGGACCGTGTCAAATGTTGTTTGCGAGGGTATTCGCGTTGAATACCCAACCTGAAAAAGTACAGAAGGAATCTCGGAATGTCGACCGTTGAAGCGTCCAAGCCCAAGGCCACAGAATCCACGAAAACGCGGCATGCGTCGGCAAAACCGAATCATGTCCCCTACAAGGTGAAAGACATTGCTCTTGCGGCTTTCGGTCGCAAGGAAATTGAGATTGCCGAAAACGAGATGCCCGGGTTGATGGCCCTGCGAGAAAAGTATGGCCAATCCAAGCCATTGAAGGGCGCGCGGATCGCTGGCTGCCTGCACATGACGATTCAGACCGCAGTCCTGATCGAAACGCTCACCGCTCTCGGTGCCGAGGTGACTTGGAGCAGTTGCAACATCTTCTCGACCCAAGATCACGCCGCTGCCGCGATCGCCGCAACCGGTGTTCCGGTCTACGCCTGGAAGGGGATGACCAACGAAGAATTCGATTGGTGTATTGAGCAGACCGTATTCTTCCCAGACGGTCAGCCGCTCAACATGATTCTTGATGATGGTGGCGATTTGACCTCGTTGGTACATCAGAAATTTCCGGAATTACTCGAAGGGATCAAAGGTCTCAGCGAAGAAACCACGACCGGTGTTCATCGCTTGGTTCAGATGCATGAACGAGGTGAACTGAAAGTTCCCGCGATTAACGTCAACGATTCCGTTACCAAGAGCAAATTTGACAATCTTTACGGTTGTCGTGAATCGCTCGCTGATGGAATCAAACGAGCTACCGACGTGATGCTCGCCGGCAAGGTTTGCGTCGTCGCGGGCTACGGAGATGTCGGTAAGGGATCTGCCATCTCGATGCAGCGGTACGGTGCTCGCGTTATCGTTACCGAAATCGATCCCATCTGTGCGCTCCAGGCGGCGATGGAAGGCTTTGAAGTCACAACGATGGAAGAGGCCGCTTCTCAAGGCAATATCTTCGTCACCTCGACGGGCTGCTGCGACATCATTCGCGGCGAGCACATCGAAAAGATGCAGAACGACGCCATCATTTGTAACATCGGCCATTTTGATCTCGAAATCGACGTGGCTTGGCTCGATGGTCAGGTCGCCAATGGCAAGGCAACGAAGGTCAATGTTAAGCCGAGCGATGTCGGTGCCGTTGATCGCTTCACATTCAAATCGAATGGCCGAAGTGTGATCCTGTTGGCCGAAGGCCGTCTGGTGAACCTTGGCTGTGCAACTGGACATCCCTCGTTCGTCATGTCGAACAGCTTCACCAATCAGGTGATGGCTCAGTTGGCTCTTTGGAGCGAAACCAGCAAGTACACGGTAGGCGTTCATCGATTGCCGAAGGAACTTGACGAAGAAGTTGCTCGTCTGCACCTCGAAAAGATTGGTGTTAAGCTCTCGAAGCTGAGCGAAAAGCAATCCAAGTATCTTGGATTGCCGATCGAAGGTCCCTTCAAGCCTGATCATTACCGTTACTAAGCAGCAGGGCGATGCAGCATGAGCAGTGTCGCATGATGGCGGATTTGTCTGTAGCGTGCATGAGAACGAGTGCTTGAGTAGCGTTCAATGCCCGTAGTCAAGGACATGATACGACGATGGAGCCCGGTTAAACTGGGCTCCATCTTTTTTTAAGAGGGTTACTCACTTCCAAGCACTGCCACCGCATACGCACAAGCCGCTTCGGCGACTGCTGGTGACTGCTGATCCCACAGCCGCACGATCCGCGACGCTTTGGTTTTTCTGTGCTCACGGATCAGATCGGTTGCCAGAAATGTTCCCGATCCAGACACGATAACGGTTTCACACGGTCCGGCGAGTCGATCCAGCACCCGGTCGAGCGCGCCGGCCAGGCGTTTTCGCTGGACATCTGCCAGGAATTGAGCGATTTGCACCGCTTCTTCGAACGAGACTTCGTCACGGTCGCAGCAGAGCATTCGTACCATTCGGTCATAGGCCCCCATTTTGGTCGCCGGCTTTCCATTCGCCGTATCCCGATCATCGGGATCTTCGGCGATGGCTCCTGTCAATAAATAAACGTCCAGTGTGGTTGCGAAGAGTTCGGCTGCCAGTGAGCAGTAGCCACCACGAAAGGGGACACTCTGCGCGACCGCACATAACGGCGTTCGTCTGATTCCGGAATAAGAGAGCTCGCCGGACTGCAAACGCCCGAGATCCGTCAGCCCGTTTGAAACTGGTTTTCCGGCAGATAAGGGGATTAGATCAGTCGTTGTGGTTCCGATATCGACCAGGATCCCAGCGCCCGTCGGAGCCAACCGGCCGCACCATGTCGCCAGTGCATGCCAATTGGCGGCAGCGACCTTGGTCGAGTTTTCTCGTGCTTCATCAACGTTCATAAACGTTCCCGATGTTGACCAGACAATGACTCGGGGCAGGGGGGATAATCCCGAATGGGAACTGGCGAGTTTACGCTGAAAAAACAACGGTTCGACCGTCCCTCGGATGGTTTCCAGGATAAAACGGACCCCTTGGGACTTGGTGGGAAAACAGTCAGCAAGCTCGGCGGTCATTGTCACCGCCACACGATCCGCAGCGGGGAATGCGGCCAGCAGAGATGCGATCTCGCTTGGCAGTTTTGCGGGATCGCGCCAGATGGCAAAGGGACGGGAGACTGCGCAACCCGTTGCATCCGCCCCTTTGATATTCGCACCACCAATATCGAGTCCAAGTAGCGTCATCGGATTAAATGCCTGAAGTGAAAAATGAAAATTATCGCTTGGCGTTTCCTGCGAATGGAATTTTGCAAAGCTCTCGAAGGGTATGCGATCGAATCCAATTTATTCAATCAAGTTTGGGATCGCAAATTGGACTGATGCCCGGCACTATGATCATCCCTCTTCCCCCGGACTCATCATTGGATTGTGGAAAATGAGCCGGAAATTGAACGCGAAGACGCAAAGCCGGAAAGACGCAAGGTAGAAAGAAAGGCAAAATCGAATTGGCTTTTGGATTCTTATCGTCCCTGCGGCCAGGCGTCTTGGCGTGATTTTTTTCCTTGCATGTCACTTTCCTTCGCAGTTTAACTCTGATGAAGGGGGAAACCGAAAAAGAAATGATTTGGAAATGTCGCCAGTTTCAATTCTACTGAAATTGGGTTTGAGGACTCGCACGCTACGAAGAGCCTGCTTTGAATCGGCGTTTGCCTGGATTTCGTAAAGATTACATTTTTCATAAGCCGGTTCGGCATGGATTACACAGGGGATCCGGCGGAACTCGCCGAAGTCTGACGATGATCGGGGTTGTCCGGCATGAATGGCCGCTGCAGTACTCAAACAACCGGCGATTAACCAAAATCAAAACCTTGGCACGCCTGGTGCTTAGAGAGAGAAATGTCAAACACCTCGACTCACTGAGAAACCGACGGCTCCTCAATCGAGTCACCACCTCAACCCACTCTCAGGAATTTTGCTCATGTTAGTCATTACCCGTAAGCAAGACGAATCGATTGCCATTGGATCCGACATTGTCATCCGCATTATCAAATTGGGAAAAAACAGTGTTCGGATTGGGATCGAGGCTCCTCGTTCGGTATCGGTTTGCCGGGGCGAACTGGCCCTTACCGAATCCGATTTCCGTGTTACGGAATTTGAGATACCGACCAGCGAGCTGTCTGAAGAGTTTTCCCTCGAATCGATGCTCGTTTTGAACTGAAGGAGAGTCACTTAAGGAGTGGGGGTAAGCGATGACCTGTTCACCGATTCCATATTTCTGTCGAGCCCTGTTCGGGTGCTGTTTGTTGCTCACAAGTCTTTCTACTGTGCAGGCTCAGCCGGGTTGTGCTCGTTGTGTCTCACCGGCCACAGTGTTGCCACTGCATCAGTCTGGTCCGATCCTCTGGAGTCCGCTGGCTCCTTCTCGGCGACCAGCCCTGCTTCCGCCTCAGGACCAACCACCTGTCTCGTCGCCCTATTACTCGGCGGATCCTGAGAACTCGGAGGCGGGTGAAATCTCGTTGTTTGCGCCGATGCGTCGTTCAGCACCACGTTCGTTGCCAACGGAGAGATCTCGTCCTGCGGCAACAGAAATTGATAAGCCCGATCGACAACAACCGTTGAAAGTTCCCGAAGCTTCTCAGCCAACCGTGATCGAGAAAATCGAGCAGCGTTATTCGGATCCTCGCGTGATTCGCATGTTGCAGCAACTCACCCGCGAGCAGTCGAAATCGTTCTTTATCGAGGTTTCTGATCTGATTGATTCGCGGCATCTGAACCCTGCCACGTATGGTCAGCGCGTCGATCACGGCTTAGAACACCTCCTCCAGGGACTGGATGTCCCTGCGTTTATCACCGCGGCGCATGTTCAGGGAACGGGTGCCGAAATTGCGGTGTTTCAGGGGGAATTGCGGGAATTAAGGACTCGACTTCATATTCGCAATCAGCAAGACGCACTGGCGACTCTGAATGATGTTCAACATCGGGCGGCGCAGTCGTTGGCTCTCAATCCTGCCGCAGTCAGTCTGGAATTTCTGTATGGAGCCACAGACAGCCTGGACCCGTACTCGATGTTGTTGCCGCCGGAAAAAAGTGGGGGCCCCAGCGTGGGATTGCGTGACACGATGGTCGGGATCGGCGTGGAAATCGAATCGCACCCTGCGGGGCTGAAGATTCTCAAGCCTCTGCCCGGTGGGCCCGCCTTCCAGGCGGACCTGCGTGTCGGTGACATCATCACCCATGTTAATGGCCACGAACTCAAGAGCGTTGAGATCAATCGGGCCGTCGACCTGATTCTGGGACATGCAGGTTTGCCCGTCAAAATCCAGGCTTTACGAGGGGATCGGTCGGGGGTTGTCACCTTGTTACGGCAAAAGTTTGCAGTTCAAAGTATCGTCGATGTGCGGATTCAAGAAAGCTCTCAGGGAATCGGCTATCTCAAGCTGGAACAATTTGCAGAATGACCTATGCAGGAACTCGATCAGGCGTTGATGAAGTTGCGCGGCCAGGGAGTGAAATCACTGATCCTGGATTTGCGCGGGAATCCCGGCGGATTACTGACCACGGCCATCTCGGTTTCGGATCGATTTCTCTCGGGTGGAACCATTGTTGCAACGCGAGGCCGCACACTCGATGATCACTCGATCGAGACTGCTTACTTTCTAAAGCCCGGAAGGGCGTGAAATGTCGGGAACCGGTGTCACTCCTGACATCAAGTTCGGTGAAGGGCAGAATACGGAAATTGCACCATGAGATCAGGTTCTTGACGGAGCGTTGCGGCAACTTGTGGGCCCACGAAAGCAGTCTCCTGAGAAGCGAATTCAACGATCAGGTGCCACCGTAAATCCCCTGATTGTCTGATCGGATATATCCTGCAGACTCGTTTTGTTGGGTTATGGAACGAAATAAAATTGATTGCATTCGCCCTGATCCTCAGTTCCCATCATCGGTGAAGGTTAGCTTCTTGGGAAAGCGTCCCGACTCGTACGGATTTGATCAGAGTCGATTGTTGCCGCAGACAGTCAAGAGTTGAACTCATCGTCGGATTTTGCGGATTCTGGACGATTCGCGGTCGCCGACTACAATTCAATCTTCGTTTGGCAACCTGA
>JBIKZJ010000039.1:0-23018 GCA_044354755.1 Schlesneria sp.
CGTTTGGCGTCCGGTTTGACGATCGCGTGACGGGAAAATTGAGCGAGTTTGCCAAGCATGGCAAGATCGTTCACGTCGATATTGATCCGTCGGAACTGAACAAGAATAAGATTGCCAACGTCGGTGTCGTGGCGAATATCAAAGAAGTCCTGCAAGGACTGAATGCGATGATCGCCGACGAGGATGTCCCCAAGATCGACCCCTGGTGGGAGACCGTCAATGCGTGGAAGAAGCAGTATCCCTTGCGAGTCAAAGACAGCGGCGATTTCATTATTCCTCAGTATGCCATTGAGGAATTGTGGCGACAGACGAAACATCTTGACACCTACATCACGGTCGGCGTCGGACAGCATCAGATGTGGGCCGCTCAGTTCTATAAGTTTGATCGCCCCCGTCGCTGGTTGAGCAGTTCCGGACTTGGCACCATGGGCTTTGGACTTCCCGCAGCCATGGGGGTTCAGGCGGCTCATCCTGAATCGTTGGTGATTGACATCGATGGTGATGGCTGCATGCTGATGAACGTGCAAGAGCTCGCCACGCTCAAGTGTGAAAACCTGCCGGTGAAGACGCTGCTCTTGAACAATCAGCACTTGGGGATGGTGATGCAGTGGGAAGACCGGTTCCTCGAAGGAAACCGTGCTCACACGTATTTGGGGCCGGTTGAACATCCCGAGGCGGTCGGTGCCGGTGCCGGTGGTCACTACGAAGAGACCTATCCGAATTTTGTGCAGATCGCGCACGGATTTGGAATTGGGGCAGCCCAAGTTCGCAGCAAGAAAGAATTCCCGGCCGCACTCAAGGCGATGCTCGACTACGATGGACCCTATTTGCTCGATGTGATCTGTCCGTATCAAGAGCATGTTTTGCCGATGATTCCTGGTGGAAAAACGGTCAAAGAAATCATTATCGAATAACCGAATCACCAGTCCGCTGGTGTGTCACCGCGATGCGAAAACGTCTGGGGTGGGCCGAGTCCTCTCGACCCACCCTTTTTGTTGTAAAAGGTTGTTTCATGTCTACCTCTGTCAATGAAAGCGTGAACTTGTCCACGCGTATCCTCGACCGAATCGAAGAATTGATCCTCACTGCTGAACGTGAGACCAAACCGCTCGAGCTCGATCCGCTTCGCAGCGAACTGTTCGAGCTCTTCGTCACGGCGAACGGGGCTGGGTATACCAACGACGATTCCGATCCGGATCTGTCGGCGGATGGGCTGTGCCGCACACTCGGATTGCGCTGGGGTCTGGCGGATGCGGCGAAGAGTGCCCTCGATTCCAGTGGACGGATGCCTGCTGCACAGTTGTCAAAAATGAGACTGCTCTGGTCGGTCATGCGAATGTGGATGGAATGGACGTATGCCTGGAAGCGATGGCCTGAATTTCATCGCGAAGTAGCGGAAATTGAGGGTTGATTTTCGCTGCCATTGACGGAAACGTTGGATTACCTGACCGCAGCCACGGAATGGTCGATAATCGTGAGAGAGTTGCTGGTCGCGAAGCCGTTAAAGCCGATCAACCCATCCAACTTGACAAAGTCGACGACTGAGACCACGGTATCAGGCTAGGAAAAACAGGAGATTTTTCTGGGGGGATGGTCACGCCAACACCGCTTCAGTATTCGATGGCTCGTAAAACGGTTATGGTAAGAGGTGTGGGTTTGATGATCCGGGTTGACGGTTGGCCGTGTCGAGAGCGACTTTTTGTACCCCGATCTGATACGATTCACTCTTTATCCAATTCCGTTTGAGCAGCGATCTATGATGAATACCACTTCCGTATTCCGCCTCCTGTTGCTGGTTCTCATGCTGGCAGGGATTGTGTTTGGTGATGCTGGCCTGCTTGAAGCCCAACAGCAGGTGACCCCGGCGGGAGCGCCGGTTTTCGCGAACTCGATGGGATCGAGTGCTCCGTATCCTCCCGCTCCGGATGGCTTTTATCGGGGGAGTCTTCCTTCCGGTCGTCCTTCCGGTCGTGACATGGTTGGTTTTTACTTCCACAACCTGTTGCTGATCTATTTGCTGGGGTTATTTGTGTTGTGGGTCTGGACGGCCAGCTGGATCGACACCGATGCCAACCAGCTCAAAGTCTATCCCGAGCTTTGGAATTCGATTGTTCTGCTGGCAGCCGTGTTGGGATTTGTTGGTGCCTTGTGTGCCCCAAATGGATTTGTCAGCTTTCTCTCGATGACGGCTGGCTATGCGATTCCGATGGGGTTTTATGTGCTCGAACGGAATAAACGGGTACCTGATTCGGGAAAAGTCCTCACCCCACGTCATCTCAAATCGGTGGCACTGCGGTTGCTATCGCGAATGGGTGTGAATATCGGGTCGACCAAGGAAACCCGAAGTCACTCCGGTGGGCCACCAATCCGACTGATCGGCAAATCAGGGACGGGTGCAGGTGAAATCGATCGATCCCGCCAAGTGGAAAGTTCATCCGGCTACATCTCAGCACGGGAACTGATCTACGATGCGATCCTCCGCCGAACAACGGATATTCATCTCGAGCCCAAAGAGGGGGAAATGTCGGTGCGGTTGCGCGTCGACGGTGTGATGTATCCTGCGGAAGCCTTTGACCGCAGTACTGGTGATGCGCTGGTGAACATTTTCAAAGTCCTCTCGGCGATGGATATCACCGAGCGGCGTAAGGCACAGGACGGAAGTTTCCGTGCGGAAATGGAAAACCGAACCATCGACTTCCGCGTTGCGACCCAGGGGTTGCAGGGGGGCGAGAAAATGGTGATCCGTATTCTCGATAAGGGAGCCACCGCCAAAACATTGGTCGACTTGGGAATGCGGAAGCAATTGGTCGAGCAGATGCAGACGATTGTCAGTCAGCCGCATGGAATGTTCCTCACCTGCGGCCCGACGGGTGCTGGTAAGTCAACCACGCTGTATGCAGCCCTGCAAGAGATCAACGCCTATGAAAATAATATCATCACGGTGGAAGATCCCGTCGAATACAAAATGGCGAATGTCACCCAGATCGAGATCAACTCGAAGGCGGGACAGACCTTTGCCACCGCCCTCCGCAGCATCCTGCGCCAGGACCCCGATGTGGTGATGATCGGGGAAATTCGTGATAGTGAAACGGCGAAGATTTCGTGTCAGGCTGCGAATACCGGTCACATGGTCTTTTCGACAATCCACGCGAACGACACCATCGCTGCGTTGTTTCGCTTGATTGACCTCGAGGTCGAGCCCTTCCTGCTCGCCAGCTCAATCTCGGCGATTCTTGGCCAGCGATTGGTTCGCAAGCTGTGTGTCGACTGTAAAGTCGCGTACAAGCCGACGGCAGACTTGCTGCAGAAGATTGGACTTCCCGCAGACAAGGTTGATAAATTCTATCGACCACCCGCCAAGACCGAGGCGATGTGTCCCACCTGTAATGGACTGGGATATCTTGGTCGTGTGGGGGTGTTTGAACTGCTGGTCATTAACGATCGTCTCCGCGATTTGATTCGTGAGACTCCCAACATGTCGGCCATCAAAGCCGAAGCACGGAAAAATGGGATGTTGTATATGAAAGAAGAAGGATTAAGACTGGTCGTCAAGGGGACGACCTCGATCGATGAGCTGTTACGAGTTGTCAAATAGCCAGAAGGGGTTGCACCGGATTTGTTTCCGCATTGCCCAGATCGATTGACTCAAGTGCAATCGAGAGGACCTGGCGAGCCTCGCACGAATCTCGCTGTCATTGGCCGCATCTCAGATCGTCGAATTCCCGTTATTACTCCCGTGGGTTGAGTTGGAAATATCATGGCTATCATTGAGATCGTGTTATTGATCATCGTTGGGGTTGTCACCTGGATGGTTGCGAGCGAGGGAGTCTGGGGGGCCGCCCACACCTTCCTGTGTACGTTGCTGGCCGGTTTGCTGGCGATGAACTTTTTCGAACCACTGGCAAAAGGGTTAGGTGGGGTTGTCGGCGAGAATTATGCCGATATCGTTGCCCTGCTGGGATTGTTCACCGCGTTTGTATTTGCACTCCGAGTGGGAACGGAACAACTCTGCCCGAGTTACATTCAGGTCTCTTCCATGCTGGATCTCATCGGCCGCTGGGTTTTTGGGGCCGTGACGGGTTACTTGACCATTGCCATTCTGCTGACCGCTTTGCACACGGCACCACTTCCTCGCGAGTTTTTAGGATTCAAGGCCGAGCGGGACAATTTCTTTGGCAGTGCCCCTGATCGACAGTGGCTCGGCTTCACGCAGTATGTTTCCGAGAAATCTTTGTCCAAAGCGATCTTTAAAGACAAATTTGGGAATCAAGATGTGATTCTGACCCATGCATTTGATGGGAGATACGAAAAGGTGGGCGATCCTGGCAAGCCTTATCCGAATCCACTCTGGCCGTCATTTACGATTCGCTATGCTACCCGACGAGATCGAATTGACAATAATCAGGTGGCCGGACCAACTGCACAGCCCCTGCAACAAGCCGCACCGCCAGCGTCGCCTGGTGGGGGTGTGAAAGGGTCTCCTGTCGGATTCTGATTGGCGGCAGGTTGATATTGGCAGGTGTTGAACGAGGCTTCCTTTAGTTCACTGCCGTGAGGTTAATGACGGTCTGCGGGGAATGACCGAGACGGCAAGCAGCGCGATGGCCGGGGTTAACGGGCCCCGCATCCGGGTATTGGTCCAATAAACCAGATGAGCTAACTGGACCGATGCGATCAGGACGTATAACGGTAGCCATTGCCTGCGGTCCTCACGACACAGCGCGAGGATCACACCCAATCCCCCTGTCAGCAAAACGGCGGTGTAAAAGAGGCCAACGGCTTGCAGTCCCCAGCCGCGTGTCGAATTGGTCGCATCACCCTGTGGAACGGTATTCCAAAGGCTCCGAATGCGGTGCCCGACGGCGGCAATAAACAGACCCGGATTTGCGGAAATCACTTTTTTGGCTTGTTGCGAATGCCATTGGTCGCGCTGGATTTCCGAGGCCTGGGGACCGAGATCGCGATCGATCTGTGATTCCAGTTCTTGCTGCCACCCAAGCAGGCTTTCCCGTTCCCAGACCGTTCCCCACGGTTGCATCACCACCTCTTGATAAAAGACCGGATTGTTACCGAGCAGCAGTGTATAGCCCCCATGAGTCGTGGTCAGGATCGGGACACCGAACACAATCCCATTGCGAATCAACCACGGGGCCACCACCAGCATCGCTCCGACACCGGCATAGGCCCAAGATGCAAAGACGGAAGGGAATGGTATCCACCGACGAATCGGGCTTTTTCGTTCCCGAATCGCGATGGCCAACAGTTCCCCCAATCCCCACACGAGTGGGATCAGCCAGAATGCTGGCCGGCACAGCACCAGCAGTCCGAACACGATCCCCGTGCAGAGCGCATCAACGGGACGTTGCGGGTGATCCTGCCGTGCAAACCCGATCATCGACCCAAGCCCCATCATCGAACAGAGCCCCATCATCGAACAGAGCCAGAGCGTCGCCAGGCAAGTACAAAGCGACTCGGTCATCGGTTGCGCCGTGTACAAGACCAGCAGCGGATCAATCGCAGTCAGCATCGCGGCAACAAACCGCAGTGACCCCAGTTGCAACCGTTTCCCCAGTCCGATCGTCAACCAGATGGTACAGACCCCTGTCAGCAGGTTGATCCCGGCCACGACGATGGCCGGGCTGAACCACATCATTCCCGCTGCCAGTCCCAGAGGATACAGTGGGGGTCGAAACGCCGTGGGGGAGGTACTGTTGGGAACGCTGTAGCCGCGTCCCTCGGCCAGGTTCGTCGCGATGCCAAGATAGACATCGCGATCTTCGGTCAGCTGATTGGGATGATTCAGGCTGATTGCCAACCGCAGTACGAATCCCACGAACAGACACAGGATTGTCCCGATCAGATCCCCGCGTGAGTTTTTCCCGATCACGGCCATGGGCAGATCATTCTCGCAGATCATTCTCTCAGTAGGTGAAGAGAGATGTGTCACTTCTTTTCCTGCGGGATGATTTTAATTTTGTCGGGGTCTTCCACCCGGATCTGAGGTTTTTCCTTCACGAGCAAGACGGTTCCTGTGACCTCGATCACCTTCCCCTTGAAATGCTCTTCGGGTTTTTCGATCCCCCGCTTCTTAAATTTTTCCATATCATCCTTGGAAATCAGAATCGTGAAGTTCTTTGCATCCTTGTAGTCTTCCTCGGAATTGAGATACCGATTATCACGGCCACCCGATGATTTGACCTCAAACTTTACGACCACTTTTTCGTTGATCTTCTTGGCCGCTTCGGCGGGGGTGAGTGGTTCGTTTTCGGCAGCAAAAACCACCAGGGCGGGAATCGAGCAGAGTGCAAACAAGAGGCCGGTCAGACGCATCGCAAAATCTCCTGAATCATTACCAAGAAAACGGGACAGATCACGGACAATCCTTCGTACCAGACAGGATAACGGAATTCGACGGTGAGAACGATCGTCACCAGTCCCCGTTCAGCGGTTTCTCCATAACACGTCGTCCGTAATCGCCAACTGATGTTGTGTCGGGCGGATTTGATCGCGGAAGCGTTTGGCGTCGACCGGATAGCCTTGTGTCGGTTTCAATCCCGGAATATGGCTCGCCCAAAATTGGTTAAAGCGATGCATCGCCAGTTCCCGGACATACTTGGCGGTCATCGACGCCAGAGCCACCGGCCCGTGAACTTCGGCACGAGGCTGGAAGCGAAGCACCGTCTTGCCGACCCGGTAGTCGCTCCGCTCGGCTCCCTCTTCCAGTCGAAAAATCATCTCGCCATCCAACACCTCAGCCAGCAGGTCATCATAACGATTGCGGCCACCATGTTTATCGCCCACCACAAAGGTCTCGGTCTCTGCGGGATTCCAGACCGAGCGTAATAACTGGAATGCCACGCGTGAGACGACCAGTGACTTGTTATCGTATTCGCGGATCAGTCGATTGAATTGCTGTGGCTCGATGATTGCGGCCCGGACCGCGACTAAGTGAACGTTCTGCCGTTCACATTCCCCCTGCCAAGCCTGACTGATTGACAGATCCAGCGGTTCGGTCGGCAGGTCGAACGGTAAACCGACAGACCAGGGGGGATTTGCCTCTGCCGAAGGGATTGGTGATTTACTGGCGGTGAGAAGCTGACTCAATTCCTCGAGCGAACGAGGGGCGTGGCCGAGCATTTTCAACGCCGAGAGAACACCTCGTTCCAACGCGGCAAAGCCCCGCTTAGGCTGAAATACCTGCTTGGAATCGGCAACGTGTAAACGCGGCTCGTGGGGACCTGGTGCGTTGGTCAGCACCTGGTCAAAAGTCCTCCAGAAATCGAAGGTCGTCGGAGGTCCGGGGACATCCCAGACGGTGACGGCGACCACGAATGGGCCGAGGTTTGGCCCGAGCCCTGCTTCATCCATGCCAATCAAACGTGCCAAAACAGGACTCCGACAAGATTTCCCGGACATCACTCAAGGGAGAGGAACAAAACGGACACAGACCGGACTGCCGACTTCAATCGAATGACCGGTCGGCGTCAACTTGCCTGTGGTTTGATCAATCCCCAGCACCACCACATTGTTGGTGCTCTGGTTTGCCGCCAGCACGAAACGACCTGAAGGATCAATGTTAAAATTACGGGGGGTTTTTCCGCCGGTCGACTGATGGCCCATCCCGGTCAAGCGTCCGGTGGCCAGATCGCATCGATAGATCGCCAGGCTGTCGTGTCCCCGATTGGAAACATACACAAATTGTCCCGAGGGGTGAACCACGGTTTCAGCGGTCGAATTGCCGGGGGTCGGTTCGGGAATCGTCGAAAGCGTATGAATTTCTTTCAGTATCCCGCGGACAGGGTCAAAGGCAAACGAGGTGACGGACGAGGTCATCTCGTTATTGACGAAGGCATACTTCCCCGTCGGATGAAACGCAAAGTGTCGAGGGCCATTTCCCGGAGCCACTGCGGCGGCGGGCGGATCATTTGCCGTCAGCAATCCTTTGGCTCCATCAAACCGATAAATCACCACCTGATCCAGGCCCAGGTCGGCCGCAAAGGCAAATTTATTGGCGGGGTCGAGGTTGATCGAGTGGGCATGGGGAGCTTCCTGACGATCCTTATTCACGCTCGAGCCCCGATGCTGGATCGAAGAAGAGGCGGCGGCCAGCTTGCCATCCGGACCAATCGGCAAGACGCAGACACTTCCCCCGCCGTAATTGGCGACGAGCACGTTTTTTCCGGCGGCATCAACCACCAGATGGCAGGGGCCGGCACCGACCGACGACTGCTGATTGAGCAGCGTCAGCGTTCCCGAGGCGGGATCGATGGAAAAAGCACTGACACCCCCGACGGGCTTCCCCTGAAAATCGGCGATTTCGCTGACGGCGTATAAAAATTTGTGATTCGGATGAATTGCCACGAACGAAGGGTTTTTCACTTCGGCGGCCAATTCTGCCGGTGCCAGCTTCCCGTTCGCGAGATCCAGGGTACTGACGTAGATTCCCTTGGTCTTGTCGTTTGTATAGGTTCCGAAATAGACGCGGACCTTTCCGGCCTCGTCCCCCTTTACGGGTTGGCCCATGCCAAAAAGTGTTGTCAAGACGATGAGCCACTTTGTACAAAGACGATTCATGGTAAACCTGACTGGTGAGGCGTTGCGGTTTGGTGAAAAGGAACCCTTGACGATAGACTGGAATCCGGGCAGCGCCAAGCCTCGCCACGGATGTGGATCGCCGATCATCCCTACGAGACAAACGGATTTCGCAACAACAGACCAATAACCGACCAACAACAGACGATGTACTGAGATCGCGGTGGCGACCCTGTCCTGCCAGACCTCGCAGGTTTCCTGGCCCCACTTGAAACGGTATATTCATGCAAAAAACACGGCCTCGACCGATTTTTCGTGATGGGATCGCCTGTCTGCTGCTCGTCGTCAGCCTCTTTTTCGGTTCGCGGCTCTCTGCCGCCGAAGTTCGTTTAAAAAATGGAACAACGCTGCGGGGTACGCTGCTCGTCATGAATACGCTGGCGGGTCGAGCGGTAGGTCTGACGGAAATGAAGCAGATCAAGGATGAAAATCCCGTCCCCCGTAATATTGGCCGTATCGATAACGGTTGGCAGCGAACGTATTTTCCGTTGCAGCAGCGACAGGTGGCTGGTGAGGCGGGGAGTGCCAATCTGGTGGCACCGAATCCGGTGGTCTTCAAGCTTCCACCTCCCAGGCGGGTCGGTCAGAACATGACCATCGCCTCGTTCGGTTCGATGACGTATGTCGGTCCCTTCGATGAATTTGGACATCGGCGATTGACCATCGCCACCCAAAAAAAACCACTCGATGTCTTTCAAGCGATCACCGAAGTTTCGCCCGACCATGTGATGGTGGAAAGCACGAACTGTGACTGGAAACTGGGGCTTTCGCTGAAATCGATCCCGGTCGAGACCCTGGACCCTTTGTTGAAACGTCAGATCAAGAAAGACGATCCCGTCGCCCGGTTCGCACTGGTCCGTTTCTATACACAGGCCGAATACTACGCACAGGCCTTTGCGGAACTCGAATCCATCGGACAGGATTTTCCGGACCGAAAAGAACTGGTCGACAAGTCTCATGACGAGTTAATGAATTTTTTCGGTCGTGAAATTTTGCGTCGACTGGGGCGTCGCAAACAGGCGGGCCAGCATCAACTGGCCGAAACTTATGCCAAAAAACTGATGACCCAACCCTTAAGTGGTCCTGTCACCCAAGAGGTGAAAAAGGCAATTCAATCGTATGAACAATCTCGCCAAACCATCGAACAGTCCAAGCTGCTTTTGAGTGAATGGCAGGCGAAACTGAACAATTCAGATCAAGAGGAAAAACTGCAGGGGCTCCGTTCCGAAATCAACGAACAACTCGACTTCGAAACGCTGCCACGACTGGACGCGTTTCTCAAGGCCGAAGTCGATAAACAATTCGACCCATCACAGCGGTTGGGGCTGGCCTATTCGGGCTGGGTACTTGGTTCCGCCAACGCCATTCCGGATCTCAATCAAACCTTTCGGATCTGGGAGGCCCGTCACGCCGTCATGGATTACCTCCGCAGCGACGACCTGGGTGTTCGTAGCGACCTGCTGAAACAACTTCGCTCACTGGAAGGGGTCAGCCCCCAGATCGTCCTCAACCTGGTTCCGCAGCTCCCGCCGACTCTCGACGCCAGCGAGGTTGAACCGGGGGTGGCTCAGCGGATTGAAGCCGAGGGGGCAACCCCGATTGCGTATTCGGTGATGTTACCGGTCGAGTATTCGCCACAGCATCATTATCCGCTGCTGATCGCCTTAAGGTCCCGAAGTCGGACGATCGAAGAGACCGTCGCCGCCTGGGCCGGGGATGCCGATCAACCGGACCTCGGCAGTCAGCGTGGTTATATCGTGATTGCCCCCGATTATGCGGAGGTCAATCAGGCAGAGCATACCTATGGCTCGGCCGTTCATCGCTACGTTCTTGATTGTCTCCTGGATGCACGCAAGCGTTTCTCGGTCGAGAGTGATCGAGTCTTTCTCACGGGCCATGCGATGGGTGCTGACGCGGCGTTTGACATCGGCATGGCCCATCCGGACGAGTTTGCTGGAGTCCTGCCGATCGGTGGCAACGCCATCCACTACTGTAACTATTCGTGGTCAAACGGTACCCATACCGCCTGGTATATCGTGGGAAAGGGCTACGATACGAAAGATAATCGCGATACGACAAGTAATGCGGTGTTCGATAACATGCTGATTCGCGGGTCCAAATTTGACTTTATGCTAGTCGAATATCTTGGGCGTAACGGCGAAAATTTGTTTGACAACTTTTCCCGTCTGTTCGATTGGATGGATAATCACTCCCGCCCCGCACTTCCCAAGGAAATCGATGTCCGCTCACTCCGTAAGTCCGACAACCGATTCTTCTGGCTGACCGCAACGGGTCTTCCCCGTGATTATATTCTCCCCGCACCAGCGGGAGCGGCTCAAAAAGTGATTCCGATGGAAATCGAGGCCCGAATTACTCCAGGAAACACCATTGTCCTCAAAGCGCTCGCGGAAAGTTTTTCACTACGACTGACGCCAGAACTGGTTGACTTTGACAAGCGTCTGGTCGTCCGAGTTGGTGGTCAGGTAAGGTACAACAATTTCGTGAAGCCCGATTTAGGAGTCTTGCTCGACGAACTGCAGCAACGAGGCGATCGGAAGCGACTTCCGCTGGCTGTGATCAACCCCTGATCACCGGCATGATCAACGGCATGAGATCGCTGGATAAGATTGCCGCAAAAGATCGCTTCACAAGATCGCCAGGGGATTGCGACGTTCCTCCAGTGTCCCACGGGTTACCCCGACGCGGTTTGCCGCGTTTAATCGTCGCCAGACTTCTTCCCCCGGAATACGGTCCGACAACAGGTCTCGATACAGATTGAGAATTCGGATCATCTCGGCCGGTGTTTCGTCCAGGAACTCAATCCGCAGCTCACAGACTCCTCGTCCCAGCAATTGGGGCACGACTTCTGCCGCACTTTGCGGGACGGCGTTATACAGCGTATTTCGGCAACCGACATCCGCCTTGAGGGGATGCTCACTTCCCACCCGGTCACGCAACTGAACCAGATGCGTATCACAGGGTCGCCCGCAATTGGTCTTATTGGTTCCGGGGGACAGGACCGCACAGAAGACACAGTGTTCCATGTGGAACATCGGCATGTGCTGATGAATCACCACTTCCAGCCATTGGGGAGGGACCGCGCCGACCAGATCCAGCAGTTGGTCGCGATTCAGATCGTACGAGGCGGTCGCACGCTGCGCCCCTTGTTCGATCAGGTATTGCACCGTCAGTTCATTGGTGGCGTTCAGCGAGTAATCGGCCACAAACGGAATCTGTCGCTCGGAACAGAATCTCATCCCCGCCAGATTCCGCACCAACATTCCGTCGGCACCATACTTTAGCAGTGACTGAAATAATCCCGCCTCATCCGGTTTCTGGATACGGGGTGGCGCGAGGTAAATCGACAGGCCAGCGGCATGTGCGATCTCGACCCCCTGGCGATACTCACGCAGATCTTGAAAATCGGCGTAAATCCTCCCGGCAGCATGTGCGATGCAGCGAGGATCCTCGGCCACTGCCGTCACTTGGACGAGCGTTCGGCAGAGCAAGTTCAGCTGCGGGTTCACAGCGTGGTCAGTATCCTGTGGCACGCGGCGCGCAATCCCCGATTTCATTTCGTTCAGCGCCAAGCTCGCATGCAATCTTCGCGTTGTGGGCTGCATCGCGGCCTGATCCAGCCGAGCCACCAGTTCCTGCCGCAGTTTGGACAGGACGCTGAGCGGGATCATGGGCCCGCCAACGATTTCCGCTTCCAGCCCCGCCAGTTCGTAAGGGGTGTTTCCCAAGCGACTCAGTTGTTCCACAAAAAAGTCTTCGGTGACCGCATGCTTTCGGGCGAGTGCCAGGGGTTCCGACGAGATGACCCGTTCCCGCAGTCCGACCGCATTCGCATCACCAGCAGCGGGCTTCACGAGGGCTTCGATTTCCAGCGGCTCGCCCGTGACGGCTCGCACCTTCAGGGTCAGGGGGCGTTTGTGGAGGGGATCGGGACCGGAAAACGTTTTTTTCAGCTTGGCCGTCAGTTGTGGGTCATCGGTTTTCCAGACGGTCTGGCCCGATTGCAGCCGCTGAAAATCGATCGAGCCATGCTGGAATTCCAACTCGACCAACCCCGTACTGACGGGATGCTCTTGTTGCCGTCCCTGCTGCAGCACACCGTAGATCCGGCCCCCCTGTTCGTCATCCGCTTCCCGGTTTCCGGCAAACACGACGCCATCCCCGCGCTTGACAGGTCCATCCAGGCGAATTTCGACCGAATTGGGGAACAGCTTCGAGATCGTTCCCAGCAAGACCCCCCGTTTGGCTGAGGTGATTGCGGGGACCAGCATTTTATGGTCATCACCGAGCAGCCATCCGGGCGAGAATCCACGAGAAAACGAGAGCTCCATCTCGCGGACTTCGTCCCTCGAAAATTCGACCGGTTCTCCGGCCATGGCGAGATCAATCGCATCGCGGTAGTGGCGCGTGATATTGGCGACGTATTCGGGAGTCTTCAGTCTTCCTTCGATTTTGAACGAAGAAATCCCCGCCGCAATCAGATCGGCAGTCAGCTCATAAGCGGCCAGATCTTGCGGACTGAGCAGGTATTTCTGGGCGCCGAGATCGACGTCTTCACCGTCACAAATCAGGTCGTAGGGTAATCGACAAGCTTGGGCACACTGACCCCGGTTGGCACTGCGGCCCCCGAGCGATTCACTAGTGAGGCACTGACCGGAGTAGGCGACGCACAAGGCCCCATGGACGAAGCATTCGAGTGCCACCGAGGTTGACTGACGTAACCGGGTGATCTCACGCAGCGATAACTCCCGCGCCAGGACCACGCGTTCGACCCCCAGTTCTTCGGCCACCTGGATACACTCGGCACTCGTCAGCGTCATTTGAGTTGATGCATGCAGCGGCAGTTCAGGACAAATCATTCGGATCAGCCGCAGCAGTCCGATGTCCTGGACGAGCAGCGCATCGACGCCGGCAGCGGCAATGACACGGACCAGCGCTTCGATTTCTGCCAGTTCATTGGTGAAAGCGAGTGTATTGAGTGTGATATAACCTTTGACACCGCGATGATGCAGGAAACGCATCGTTTCGGTCAGTTCGTCGAGGGAAACGTTGGTGGCACGAGCTCGAGCGTTGAAACCGCAATTCAGACCGAAATAGACCGCATCCGCACCATTCTCGACGGCGGCTCGCATACAGTCGCGATCTCCGGCAGGAGCCAGCAACTCGGGTCGAAGCGATTCAGGCAATCTCATTCATCCGCCAATATCTGCAAAGGACATCCATCAGAAACCGAACTTCTGATCATCCCCCAACGGCGAGAGCGCGTCAATTGGCTTGGGCGATGTTCCGCAATTCCCCCGAGGCAATAGTACCTGTTCAATCCAGTCACTCGACCGTCAATTAAACCAGAGGGCGAAGCCCCAGAATTGTTGTGGTCCGAAGATCTTTTCCAGATTTGCGGCAAATTGTGGATCGGCGAACCGGCTGATCACTCCGTTTTCCAGATACGGCGTGGCAGCGGTCCCCTGTAACCACAGAAAATCGATCTCTGCGGGGGCGAAACGGAACTGATTCTGAACCAGAATCATTTTTCCAGAAACCAGTTTCCCCTGACCGGTCGCATCCAATTTGATCAGTCCCACATGCAGTGGCAGCTTCACATCGGGAGCTTGAATGGCAGCCAGCGTGGCTTCCGCCGCGTTCAGATCATCGACAAATCTTTGCAGCATCACCCGCAGTTCTGCGTAGGAAATTGGCTGGGGATTGGGATTCTGGGGAATTGTTGCTGACAATTGGGGGAGAGAATTTCGAGCCAGTCGTTCGGTTCGCAGTCCATGACGGTAAAGACCTGCTGTCAGGTGCTCGAACCCCTGGAAAAATTGCACCATTCCCAAGCCAAACCGTGCCTGATCATCATTCGGTTTGGCTTGCAGTCGAGCGGTCAACGCCGCATTCCCTTCGGCTATTTTTCCCTCTAACAGATACGATTCCACCAGCGGCGAATCGGTCCCCTGGGGGCGAGCGGGGATTTGATCGGCAAGGGCCAGTTTGACCCTGTCCGCCACCCGCAATTTCCGAAATCCGTCGAATTCACGAAGCGGCGGAAAAGGAGATTGATGATTGGTCTGTGTCCCTTCCGTCGCCGCCACTTCCGTGGCTCTCAATTCCGTGACACCGAGAGACATCGTCTGCGTCAGGATCAGCCATAACATGAGACCGCACTGCATCAGCCGCAACATGATTCCTCCAATTTCCGCAGGAAGTGTTTTCCAGAGAACTCTTTCTGGCAACAACGAAGTCCCCGTGAAGGGGAAACCCGCCTTTATGATACAGACCTTCACGCAAAGTTCAGCGACCGTAAACACGCCGATTTCGAAATGTTTTGAAAATTCGTGCGACACGATTGTGTCGTGTACTGATATTTTGTCGCATGTGCGATCACCCATCCCACAATCTCGAAGTTGCATTTCTGCATCAGTGATTGTACGGTCGCAGGGGAGATTGAGTTCCCCAGCGGAGGTTACGGGGTCTTCGGCAAATCCCGTCGTTGACCGTCAAAATCGCAATTCGCTCAAAATCGCAACTTGCTCGATTGTTCCCCTCGGAAGGTATTCGTCATGACGGCTCGCTCGCTGCTTCTGATGCTCGTCGCCTGCGGTACATCCTTCGTACCGGGGCCGGTGTTCGCCCAGCTGACGGGCAGTAAGCCGAATATCATCCTGGTGATTACCGATGACCAGGGGTATCCGCCGGTTGGTCGACATGGGCATCCCTGGCTGCAGACTCCGCATTTGGATGCGCTTCACGATGGCAGCACACGATTCCGTCGCTTTCTGGTTGCACCGACCTGCTCGCCGACCCGATCTGCCATCATGACCGGTCGCCATCCGGAAAAAAACGGGATTACCCATACCATTTTGGAACGGGAGCGAATGACGCTGAAAGCGACCATCTTGCCGCAGGTGCTGAAGACCGTCGGCTACCGTTCGGGAATCTTTGGGAAATGGCACCTCGGGGATGAGCACCCGTATCAACCGGATCAGCGTGGCTTTGACGAGACGTTTATTCACGGTGCGGGGGGGATCGGCCAGGCCTATGACTGCTCTTGTGCTGACGCTCCGAACAATTCCTACACAAACCCGGTCATCCGCCATAACGGTCGTTTCGTACAAACCCAAGGTTTCTGTACCGATGTCTTCTTCACGGCCGCTCTAGGCTGGATCAAACAACAGGCGGATGCCCGCCAGCCGTTCTTTGCCTATGTCGCGACCAACGCTCCCCACGGTCCGTTCATCGCACCCGAGAAAAACGCCCGGCGTTTCACCAATCTCGGTTTCGGCAAAGAACAAGCGGGATTCTATGGAATGGTCGAAAACATTGATGAGAACCTCGGCCGTCTGTTTGCCAAACTGGACGAGTGGAAACTGAGTGAGAACACGCTGGTTATCTTTATGTCGGACAACGGGATGACGGGAGGGGGTTCTGGAGTACCTGGTCGTGAACTTGCTGCCGGTTATCCGTTCTACAACGCTGGTCAAAAGGGCTTAAAGGGCACAACCGACGAAGGTGGAGTTCGTGTCCCCTTCTTTGTTCGATGGAAGGGGAAGATCAAGCCGGGAAACGAAATCGACCGGATTGCCGCCCACATTGACATCCTGCCGACGCTCGCCGCGCTGACGGGTGCCTCACTGCCAGACAATCAAGTCGAGGGCCGCAACCTGCTCCCTTTGCTGGAAGGGAAGCTCGAGGGATGGGAAGACCGTTATCTGTTTACCCACATCGGTCGCTGGCCAACCGGTGCTGATCCGGATCAATTCCAGGATTACCAGTTCGCCGTGCGGAACCAGCGCTATCGATATGTCGGCCCCAATGGACCGGGGGACAAATCGGGCCCGTCTCTCTTCGATATGGAATCCGATCCCGGTCAGACCACCAATATTTTGGCCGATCAACCAGCAGTCGCAGCACGAATGCGTGCCGCCTACGACCGCTATTGGCAGGAAGCACGTCCACTGATGGTCAACGAATCGGCGCCGATGTCACCCACAAAGCCCTACTTTGTGTGGTTTGATCAACAAAAAACGACGGTCGGTATCCCAGACTGGAAAGAACCTCTCCTGAAATAACCGAATCGGACAGGGCTGGTTTGGGGGTTTTCCAGGAGTGAAAACCGGGGAATTGAACAGAAGAAAACAAAGGTAACGAAGGGGGTGAGCAGCTGCCGATGGTGGATCATTCCTGAAATTGCATCATGCGAAAGTCTGGCGTATCAGTATCGATGTCAGTATCGATGTCAGTATCAGTATGAGGGAATTGTTGCTCAATTCTCCGGCGGTAAAGGTCTGCTTCCCGCTCTTCCTTCGTTAACTCTTCTTCCTTCTGTTCAACCTCTTCATTCTTCGTCCAAGTCTGTTTCAAAAAACTGGGCGTGTCCCCGCGATCATGATGGTGATCCTCTTATTGACCTTTCACGTGCTGGAACGGACCAATGGTGGTTCCGGCCGGGATTTGTAGTGGCCCCTGCAGGACCGCATGAGGTCCAATCCGACAATTGTCACCGATCACCACCGCACCGCTGATATGCGTGAAGGGCTCGATGATCGTGTCGGCACCGAGCTGGACTTGCGGATCGATAAATGTTTGCTCGGGGACGACGATCGTGGTGCCGTTGACCATCCATCGTACCATCGCTTCATGCTGCAGGGTCCTTGTCACTTGGGCGAGTTGCTCACGCGTGTTGACTCCCAGTGCTTCGACCATGTCGAACGCCTCGAGTGCCACCACGACGCGGCCTTCTTGCTTTAAAACGCGGGGACAATCGGTCAGGTAGTATTCCGCCTGGCTGTTGTTCGGGCGAATTTGATCGAGCGATCCCAATAGTCCCTGTGAATCAAAGGCGTAGCAACCGGTATTGATTTCCCGGACACGCTTTTCGTCGACCGTGGCATCCTTCTCTTCGACGATCTTTTCGAAGTTGCCGCTCGCGCCGCGAATGATCCGGCCGAGACCGAAGTTGGCATCGGTCGTCGCGGTCCCGATCACGCAGGCGGCCTGCTGTTCCTGTTGAGTCTGCAGTAATTTCGTTAAGGACTCACGTTTTAAAAGCGGTGTGTCGCCGGCAAGAACCAGCACGGGGCCGTGGTAAGATCTCAGTTGTTCCTGACACATCATCACAGCGTGCCCGGTCCCCTTTTGTTCGGTCTGCAGGGCAAATTCGACATCGGCATGCCGGGCGAGTTCCGCCTGAACCAGGTCCGCCCGATGCCCGATAATGGCCACAATCCGTGTGACTCCCGCCGAGCGAGCGGCGTCCAGGACATATTCGATCATCGGACGCCCGCAGACATTGTGCAGGACTTTGGGAAGTGCCGATTTCATCCGCGTGCTTTTCCCTGCCGCCAGAATGATTGCCATTGAACCTGACATATTTTACGACTCCATTATTAAGAAAACTTCGTTCAATTTCTGTGGTTGACAATTACCGATTACGATCGCTGGCCGACGATCTGTCCGGGTCAAGTGGCCGGAGTTGCTGAAAATCCGCGAGGATCTGCTCGGCGGCAGACTCACCGCTCGAGATCGCATCGGGGACACCGACACCCCGGCAGGCGATCCCCGCCAGGGCGATCCCTGGATGCTCACGCGAGAATCCTTCAATCTTCGCGACCTGTTCGAGATGTCCGACGTGGTACTGTGGCATTGCCTGCCGATACCGATAGACGCGCATAAAATCGGGTTCTCCACGAACCCCCAGTAGATCGCCCAGTTCCTCCCGGACCATTTGCAGAAGTTGTTCATCCGATTGCTGTAGCAGTTCGGGTTGCAGGGCCCCACCGATGAAGGTTCGTAACAGAACGTGGTCCGGGGGAGCCCGATCGGGAAATTTTCGGCTGGAAAATGAAACCGCCAGGATTTTTCGCCCCTCTGCATGCGGGATCACCAGCCCGAACGCGTCGAGCGGGTGGCGGATGTCTGCCAGCCGATGCCCCGAAACCACAATCGCACTCGATGCATACTCGATCTGTTGCAAGGCTGCGCTGAGACGAGGATTGAGCTGTTGGACAAGTGGTCCCATTTGCACCGCCGAGACCGCGATGAGGACCGCGTCAAACGGCTCTATTGTTCCATCCGCCAGCGTCAACAGATAGCCAGTGCCATAGCCGGTACTGGAAGTGGTCGGGTGGCCTGGTACGCTTGGCGGCAGTACGCTTGGCGGCAGTACGCTTGGCGGCAGTACGCTGGGTGGCAATGTTCCTGCTGCGGCACTCGCATTCGCCGTCACGGAAACGACCTGGGTATTCAAGCGAAATGAACATGACTGGGCGACGCTCGCGTGCAATCGGTCGACCAGTTCTTGCATCCCCTCTTTGAGTCCCGCAAACAAACCGTAGCGGGCACCACTGGAGGTGTCGACGGGACGCTCGGTTTGTGTCCCCATCCCCCCGGTCGCTCCCGCCGCTCCCGCCATGGCGGATGGGCGAGATTCGGGGCGGGACTTCTGCCGCAACGCCGCTCGGATCAGGCTGCCATGATCCCGCTCCATTTCCAAAAAACGGGGCATCGTTGCGGCAAGGCTGAGTCGCTGCGGATCCGAGGTATAAATCCCTCCGACCAGGGGTTGAACCAGCCGATCGAGTGCCTCGCGCCCAAAGCGGCGAAGAACAAAATCGGACAGACTTTCGTCGACGAGGGGAATTTCGAGCGGGGGATCCGCCGAATCCGATTTTGCCGAGGTCCGCGCGATCGATCTATATCGGCCGGGGATCAACCATTCGGCCAGTAGGCGGAGTTTTCCCCAGGTTGAAAAGAGGGGGGTCGTGATAATCGGCCAGATGGCGGTGGGGCTGAGTAACTGAAAACCTTCCGGAATCGGAACGGTCTGTCCTTGATGCAGGACGAGTGCCCCACGAAACTGGGTATCGGTCGCCACCAGACGGTCTTCGATCCCCAACCGCCGACAGAGACCGACCGCTCCGGGCTTATTCGTCAAAAACGAATCGGCCCCGATATCGACGAGATAGCCACCGATCCGTTCGGTCCCCACCAAGCCCCCTGATCGCGAACCCGCTTCGAAGAGTGTCACCTCGATCGCTTCGCCACGGGTTGTAGCGAGTTCCTGCAAGCGAAAAGCGGCGGCGAGGCCGGTTAAACCCGCACCCAGAACTGCAACACGTTTCACCGAACGAGGCTCAGCCATTTCGACCCATCTCATGCACCATTTCGACCAGGGCTTTCACATGGTCTGGAGGAACTTCCGGGAAGACCCCGTGTCCCAGATTGAAAATATGACCGGGACGCCCCCCCGCTCCATCCAGTACCGCTTTGGCTCGTCGTTTCAATGTCGGCAGATCGGCCATCAGCGAAACGGGATCGAGATTCCCCTGTACAGCGACATCATAACCGACCGTCTTCCAGCCGTCAGCCAGATCCACTCGCCAATCCAAACCAATCACGGTCCCCCCCGCCTCGCGCAGCAGTGGCAAGAGGGCGGGATTTCCGGTAAGGAAGTTAATCACCGGGGTTCCGGGCAGAATTCCGTCAATCACCATTTTGGTGTAGGGAAGGACATAAGCCCGGTAATCGGCGGGCGACAGGCAACCGGCCCAGCTGTCGAACAGTTGGACGGCCTGACAACCCGCTTCAATCTGGGCGTTGAGATACCGGATCAGGCTGCGTGACAGTCGTTCCATCAGGGTCCGCCAAGCACCCGAGTCACTGTACATGATCGCTTTGGTATTGAGATAATTTTTTGAACTTCCCCCTTCGATGGCGTAGGAAGCGAGTGTGAAGGGGGCGCCGGCAAAGCCGAGCAGGGGAATGTTTGCGGCAAGATCACGGCGGATCCGCTGGACCGCCTCGAACACAAAATGCAGCGATCCCAGCTCTTCCAATTCCATAATTCGATCGACATCGGCAGCCGATTGAATCGGATTATGGATGATGGGGCCTTCCCCCTTGGCGTATTCCAGATCGAGTCCCATCGGCACGAGCATCGGCAGGAGGTCTGCAAACAGAATGGCGGCATCAACCCCCAGCACCCGCTGGGCGGTGAGGGTCACTTCGGCGGCGAGTTCGGGGGATTTGCAAAGTTCGATGAACGTCACTTTGCGGCGCACGGACATATATTCCGGCAAATACCGCCCGGCCTGGCGCATGATCCAGATGGGAGTCGTGTCGGTCGCTTCGCGTCGAGCCGCTTTAAGAAATCGGCAGTTCTTGAGTTCAGGTGTCAGCATCTTGTCTCCGGTCTTGTGGCACCCGATTGTAGCGCGGAAGGGGACTCAAGGGAAACTCACCGATTCAAATATTGAGGTTCTGGGCCGGAACGTGTGATTGGGGAAGGGTTTCAGGGATGGGACTGAGGAATGGGGAAGCAGCGTTTGGTTCGTTCGCGCCGGGGGACGGGTACCACAGCAGATGCGAGCGATTTTCGAGGCAAATGGACCGCAAAGGTGCGAATCGAACGGGTGTAACGCTCGCATTCCCATGGAAAATCAGGCAAGAAACTGTCGAAATGTGAAAACAACGATTCCGTGAATGGAACAGCCCGACGAGGTGATTAAAGTGTATGAAAGTTTGATCGTCGATAATTACCGATCATTTCCCCATTTCGAACTCCACGGACTGGGACGAGTCAATTTATTGGTCGGGAAGAACAACTCGGGGAAAACATCACTACTCGAAGCCATTCAAGTTCTGGCAACGCGCGCTGATTTAAAAGCATTATGGACGATGTCAAACCGTCGTGGCGAAACATTTACGGATGACAACAATCGTCGTAGCGAAATGGATATCAGCCACTGGTTTTTCGGCTCGAATCCCCATTCCGGCTCAAATTATAAGATTGTCGCAACCAATGGTGGTTTAACCGAATCCTGTGAAATTTCCATCGTTGCACGTCAAGATAGCGTGGCAGAATCTCTGTCACCTCCATCGCCGCCACTCGCCTTGGATAATGCTTCTAATAGTACGCCCGAGGAACTGATCGACTGGTTCTTTTTTCAGTTGCAAATCTTATCGAATGGAAATGAACCGCAACGCTTTAGGTTGACCGAACGTGGCGGTATTACTCCACGGAGTGGCATTCGCCCCCCAGGGGCCGAGAATGAGCCCCGCGTGGTTTTTGTCCCAAGATCAGAACTTGGGGCAAACGAACTTGTCAAAATGATCGAAGATATTTCTTTGACAGACATGGAAACACTTGTATTGAAGACCATGCAAAATTTGGACGCTCGAATTGAGCGATTTGCGGCAATAGGTGGTGAACTTCGGCCTCGAATTATGGTTCGCTTAACAGGGTTTGGAAAACCGATGCCGATCGGTATTCTAGGGGATGGTGTCAGTCGTTTAATGACGATTGCCGTGGCGCTCGCCAAATCGGCAAATGGCGTTTTGTTGATTGATGAAATCGATACCGGCTTACACCATGTTGCCATGGATCGAATGTGGAAGTTTGTGAATGACTCGGCAGAGATGCTGAACGTGCAAGTCTTCGCCACGACCCATAGTCGCGACTGTTTTGAATCGTTGGCTGTGATTTGTCAGGAAACATCCGAGGCCCCCAATCGCGTTTCGATTCAACGTATCGATCGGGATCGGGATCGGCCTGTCGGGTATTCCGAAGCGGAAATCGTCGCAGCAGCCCGCCGTGGCCTGGAGGTTCGCTAATATGAGAGCGATTACGAATATGAGAGAGATTAAAGGTCCTAGCACGCATCGGTTGCTGGTGGAGGGAGAAACAGACCTCCGAGTTCTTCCCTATTTAATGGAGGAAAATGGAGTTGCTTGGGAAAATGGTAAAGAGCCGGTCCAGATTAAAGCACTGGGTGGAATAACCAAGTTTTCGAAGGCGGATGCGTCGTCTGAACTAAAAAGTTCTGAATTGAAGTTTTTGGGGATCATCCTCGACGCCGATTAAAATGCGAATGCCGCTTGGGAAACCATTCATGGCAAGACGAACCCGGGCCGCAGTTGCACGAGGCCTTTCGCAATTCGGCACTCGACCCGAAATCACCCGCTTCTCAGCCGTTTGTCAAATGGTTCCGCGAGTTGTTTCAGGTTTGACATTGATACTTGGCATTAAAAACTGGCAGACAAACCAAGGATGAGAAGAGCCCCTCACCCTAACAATCCGTGAAAAAAAAGGGGGACAGGCACCTCGCACTGTGTATCATTCAAATGTTTTTTTGAATTTGGTCGCACCCGGTCCCCGTTTTTCAACAAACTGCTAAGAAGTATTTGCTATCCACAACGACATAATGTGCTAGCCCAAGGCCTTCGACAGTCCAAGTATCATCTGAGCCCAAGGTGATCGATCCTGCGTGCGCGAGTTCCGCGTGAGTAGCGAAATTTGTGAAAATTAAACCGGCTGCAAATCCTGGTACTTTAGACCCAAAAATTATTGTAACTTAAAAAAATTCTTATTTTTATTTCAGTTTGACCAAAATGCTGAGCATTCGACACCGTGT
>JBIKZJ010000351.1:0-6859 GCA_044354755.1 Schlesneria sp.
TTGACTTCCGCTTCCTCACACCTTTGAAGAACTTGAACATCTCTGAAGAACCTGGCGAATTAGCCAAATCACTTCATTTCGTAGGGAGCCTCGGCCGTGGCATCTGCGTCGAACGATTTACGAAACGATTCGGCGGCAGCGTTGACCGTTTTTTCGGGGCCAGTCAGTCGCAAAAAGTAAACTCCCGCATCGGGGACCATGAGCACCACGCTGAGTGATCGATAGCCAGGCATTGGGGTTTTCTTTCCCCCGGCAAACGGGCCACCGCTCGATTGCAGATACGTTCCCGTGATGTCGTTCACATAATACTTCCCCTGTTTGGACTCGCCAGAGGTCAGTTTGACTTTTCGTCCCTCACCCGTGAACTGGTCAATCCAGCGTTTGAAATTCTGGTCAACCCCACCCCCATCTCCACCGAAAGAAGAAATTACCAGTTCGGTCACCGGCTTGTCTCCCTCGGCGGGGGGGAGCTTGAATTGAGCGAGTCGTAGATTATTCGAAGGGTCTTCCTGCTTCCAATTGGCTGGAACCTTTAAGGTAATGGCCTTGATTTTCACATCATTGGTCCCCTCTTTTGCTGGATCTTTTGCTGGATCTTTTTTGTCTTGAGCCAATCGAGCGGTGCCGCGAAAGGGATTCAAACGGCTGACCTGTGGCGCGGGGCTTGGTCCGCTGGCAAACAAGGGGGCTGCCGCGATACTCATGGGAATCGAGTAGAGACTGGTTCGGGCGGTCACAAAGAGCGTTTTTCCATCGGGACCACCCAACGTGCAATTGGCAGGATGCTCGGGGACGGGAATCCGACCGATGAGTCCTCCTTCGGGGTTCAGCACAACAACATCATTATAAGTGGCGTAAAGATTGCCGCGTTGGTCGAGGCACATTCCATCAGGGCCCCCTCCATCCAGTTTTTCGTCCCCCGTGAAAATCGGCTTTCCGGAACTCAGCTGGCCCGGTGCGTTAATCTCATATTTCCAGAGTTCGCGCTTGTTGGGCTCGGCAACGTACAGCGTTTTACGATCGTTTGAAACCAGAATCCCATTCGGCCTTTGCAGGTTGTCGATGACCTGCGTGGTTTTTCCCGCCGCGTTGATGTAGTAGACCCCCATACAGGATTGCTCAATTTTGGCATCCGCACCGTAACGAGGATCGGTAAAGTACAATCCCCCGTGGCCATCGAGTGCCAGATCGTTGGGACTGTTGAGAGGCTTGCCGTCATAGCTGTCGCAAAGAGGTTCAATCTTTCCATCCTGGATCGCAATTTTGACGACCCGACGAGCCTGTCCCTGACAGGCATACAGGTGCCCGGCACCATCAAACACCAAGCCGTTTGCGCCTCCCGAAGGTTTCAGGAAGTTGCTTGATTGGCCATCGGCTTCCACGCGAACGATGCGTGAGTTCGGAATGTCACTGAATAGCAGAAATCCCTTGGGACTGAAGGCCGGCCCTTCCGTGAACTTGCAATCGCCAACAACCTTGGTGGCCGTGGCATTGGCTGCGACCAAATCGTTGAGTCCCTGGGCAGACAAGGGTGAGGCCTGACCCGCAAGTGCGAACATCGCCACAGCCGACATCGCAAAACAGGTTCGTTTCCACTGGATCATGAAGCATCCTTTTGAACGGAGATTGAATTCCGCAGTGCGGTTCCAACAACCGCAGGGGAAAGGAAGGGAATCATCCACAACCTCGTTTAAGTATGCCGTGACAACTCGCCAGATGCCATGGTTCGGACCGGCTTGCTTGGGACTCCGAGAGAAAGTTCTCGGCGTTAGCAAACAGAAACACGGCCCAGAGTCATGATCTGCGTCATGATCTGCGTCATGATCTACCCAGGGAACAGAGCGAATTTGACAAATCGCAGCGGTAAAACTGACTTCTACCGACTTCTACCGACTGCTCATCCGACTGCGATCAACCGCTAGGAATCGGATCACCACGGCCAGAGGATTACCACAAAATTACACCGATCCCATTTCTCCCGTGCGCCAAATCAAGCCGCTCGTCGGGCCCGACGCCGATAATTAGTGGTCAAAGCGGTCCCCGGAGTACCGGTGACTTTGCCATCAATCGCTTCCACGACGAAAGAATTGGAGAGAATTCGGAAAACGAGCAGCAACAAAAATGCTCCGGCTGTTCCGGCGACGAACCCGATGGGACTGATGGGGGTGATTTTAAAGCTCGTATCAAACAACAAGAGGACGCTGCAACCGATCAGACTGCCGACTACGCCCATCAACATGGTTCCAATCGCACCACCGGGATCACGTCCGGGCATCAATGCCTTGGCTGACAAACCGACGACTGTCCCAAATCCAATCCAGATCAACACTTCGTGAGCGATGTGATCCATGGTGAGCATAAAGTTGGGGTCGGCCATGACGCGTCTCGCTAAAAGTTCCGAATCAACCATCACCGCTGGTTGTGCCACGAGTCACCGCTGCGATCACTCGTCTCTCTTTACCTGCTTATCTGCGAAATCCCACGTGCGAAATGCCGCTCAAAGGAAAAAGAGCGAAACATACAAAACAGTTGGCTCATGGGGATGAGATCGACTTTTCTGATTCAAAATCGTCAATCTCGGCGTAATAACCGGAAAAGTCTCATACAAAGTCCCTATGCTACCAATGTGTCTCATTGAGTCGCGAAATTTCGAGTTCGGCGACAAACCCAGTGCGCGACGGTGAGAACTCGGTTGATCGAATCAAAGTGAACTTGGCGACGTGCGGGGTATCCCGTTTCCGCTGGAACCCATCCCGCGCACCGGTTTTGTGGTTGAAAAGAAGACCAGATTGGCCTTCGGCACCACGAATAACGCGAATACGACGAATCAGAGAAACCCAATCAGAGAAACCCAAAATCAGGAAAAAGTCAGCATCAGTAAAGTCGACGACTTGGCTCGAATGATCGAATCGTCTGAGACTGCTTCGTGTCAGCATCAGGAAATCGGGTGCATCGCTTGACTTCGGCGGGCTGAAGCCGATACTACATCGTTCCGGCGGTAAAACGCTACCTCTTTTGCGGCGGGATGACCATGAACCGGGTCAGGCCGTAATTGGAGCAGCCATAAGTGAGAGTCTTGGGTGCGGAAGGGGTAGCGTTCTGCCGCTGGAATTCAGAGGTTGGAGATTTGCCGTGATGGAATTCCTGACAGATCCTCTTCAGCCCCACGGGCGCTGGATGCATGAGGCTCTGGAAATGGCCCGGCAGGCGTTCGATGAAGGGGAAGTCCCGATCGGTGCTGTGATCGTGCATGAGGGGCGAATGATTGCCGCAGCGGGCAATCAACGAGAGCAACTCAAAGATCCAACGGCCCATGCAGAAATAATTGCCATCACCCAAGCGGCGGAAGCTCTTGGGTCATGGCGTCTGCTCGACTGTATTCTTTACTGTACGCTGGAACCCTGCCCGATGTGTGCGGGGGCGATTGTCCAGGCCCGAATTCCCACCGTGGTTTATGGTACGACAGACCTCAAGGCAGGAGCCTGCCACACGTTGTACCAGATTACCAATGATTCCCGTCTGAACCACCGTGCGACTGTGATCGGAGGGGTGATGCAAGACGATTGCCGTGGGCTACTGCAGGAATTCTTTGCTCAACAGCGTGCTCTGGGGAAAAAATAGCGGGAAAATCGGCTGGCTCGATCAATCATGCGGTTTTCGGTTGGTATTGAAAAAGCTGCGCCGCGGTTCGTACCGCCTCGAAAAACCCGTCTGACCGTGCTTTTCCTTGCCAGGCGATATCAAATGCCGTCCCATGGCTCGGGCTGGTGCGAATGATGGGAAGACCAAGCGTCACGTTGACGGCACGTTCAAAGCCGATCAACTTCAACGCGATGTGTCCTTGATCATGGTACATCGCCACAACCCCATCAAATTCTCCGTGCACAGCGCGACGAAGCAGTGCATCGGCGGGAATTGGACCGATAGCATTGATACCCGCTTGGCGAGCGGCAGCGACTGCGGGGGAAATCAAGGTCGCTTCTTCGTCACCGAAGAGCCCCTGTTCTCCTGCATGCGGATTTAAGGCGGTCACCCCGACTCGTGGGGAAGGACAGCCAATTCGCTGCAGAAAATGGGCCACCAGTTGAATCGTTTCCTGAATGCGCGGGATGCTTAATAACCCTGGAACGCTGCGAATCGAAGTATGCAGCGTCACATGGGCCACACCCAGACCAGACGGCGCGCTGATCGCTCCTCCGGGAGGGAGATAGAGCATCATGGCAAATTCGGCGACACCGCATTCCTGCGCCAGAATCTCGGTATGCCCTGGAAAATTCAGACCAGCGGCATGGAGAGCGGCCTTGTTTAAGGGAGCGGTGGTAATGGCATCAATTTCCCCATGGAGCGCCGCTCGTGTGGCCGCGACCAGATAATCGTAAGCCCCCTGTCCGGCGCGCGCATCAATCTGACCATCGGGAACTTCGGTGACTTTTGCCTGCGAGGGATTCCAGACGGGAATCGATGTCGAATTCCAGTTGACGGATCGCAGATTTGGGATCAAAACGAGAGAAACCGTTGAGGCGATCAGACGTTGAGCGCGACGAATGACATCGGGATGTCCCACAATGATGGGCCGACAGATTTGCAGCAGGCGCGGGTCTTCCAGCGAACGAGCCACAACTTCCGGTCCGATTCCGGCCACATCACCCAGCGTTAACGCAATCCGTGGACGCTGCTGCGTCATGGGAAAGCCTCGGTCTCTGCAAAGGAAAGTCCTTTTTGATCCTTGGCAGAAAGAAGCGGCTCGCCGATTTCAGGCCATTGAACACCGACAGTCGGATCATTCCAGAGTAGAGTTCGCTCGTGTGAAGGGTTGTAGAAATCGGTGCATTTATAGCAAAAATCAACGGAATCACTCGTCACACAAAAGCCGTGCGCAAACCCCGGTGGAACATAGAGTTGACGGTGATTTTCGTCGTTGAGAAAGACCCCAAACCATCGGCCAAACGTCGGAGAGCTGCGGCGCATATCGACCGCGACATCAAAGACTTCCCCGCGAGTCACGTAGACGAGCTTTCCTTGCGGCTGGACCAGTTGATAGTGCAGACCGCGCAGGGTCCCTCGACTGGATCGGGAAACATTATCCTGTACGAAGGTTTCAGATATTCCGGCATCCCGATAGCGATCTCGCTGGTAGCTCTCGAAAAAGAAGCCGCGAGCATCTCCAAAGGATTTGGGTTCGAGCAGAATCAGGCCGGGAATTTCGGTGGACAGAATTTTCATTTGCTACTTTTCGTAACGACCAACTTTGTTAATGCGGCCGTGAATATCGTTCAGGATCCAATGGAATGCAACCAGATGGACGGATTCGACCATTCCCATGTCATCGATGGGAACATGCAGATTGTTCTTGCCAAGTGATTTCAGCTTTCCGCCGGAATAACCCGTAATTCCCCAAGTCGTCAATCCTTTGCGATTGGCCCACTCAACCGCATTCAGGATATTTGGGCTGTTACCACTGCCACTGATGGCGATGAGTACATCATCGGGCGAGGCGAGATTCTTCAGCTGTTCCACGAAAATGCGATCAAAGCCTTCGTCGTTGCCCCAAGCCAAAATGTACGACGTGTTGTCGGTCAGACTGAGAACCTTCAATCGTTTGACGGCATCGTTTGTGAAATCCTTTCGATCAAGCGTACTCTTGCCCAAATCTTCACAGAAGTGCGAACAGTTCGAACCACTTCCTCCGTTGCCGATCAAAAAAACGAATCGCCCGTGTTCATAGGCCTTGTAGATATCATCGGCGAGACCCTCGATTTGCGAGATTTCCAGCGTATCGAAGACCTCCGCACAACGTTTCAAGTATTGTGAAGGAGTCAGTTGGGTGCCAAGCATGTTGATTCTTCTCACTGGTTTGGGAAGAGATTTTCGTGAAAAACGACCGCTGCCGTCCGTGTTGTCGAGGTGGCTTTCGAGAAAACCCGCCGCCGCAGTCAGTGTCGTCGATGTGGGAATTGTTCGTCAATCGCAGTCTTTCTGTTTCTTCGCTTTGCAGTTCTTCGCTTTGCAACGGAGCATCGAAGCACCATCGAAGCAACGGACCTTCTCAAGATCGACGGATGGGCCGTAATTTCGGTTCAACGACAAACCAAGTGAGGGGTTGGGAAAATTCAGTTTTCAGTTTTCAGTTTTCAGTTTTCAGTTTTCAGTTTTCAGGGTGCAGGGTGCAGGGTGCAGGGTGCAGGGTGCAGGGTGCAGGGTGCAGTTTTCAGTTTTCAGGGTGCAGAATCTTGAAATCTCTTCCTATTCGTGCGATTCGTTTTATTCGTGGTCCCCAATCTTCGCATTTTTTGACAAGGGTGTGATTCACGAATCAAATGCCGTATTCCGTGGATTGGCCTGAACGCTGCTGAGAGAAGCGGATTACGAAGCCGGTCGAGACCGAGCAGTCCGATCCTCATGGCCGTCAAAGGAAACGGATCAAGGACCGAAGTTGTCCTGTTTGCTACTCGTCCTGTTTGCTGCAAAGTCAAGGATTTGTACCTCGCGCACCGGGTTTGTGGTTGAACCGGTTTTCTCACTGGAAATCTCGCGGGAAACCTCACTGGAGAGAAGTTGAATGGCGGTCACCGCAGATGCTCAGTTCGAGTTCGCCACCCGTTCGCTCGATGACTTACGAACTAAACCAGGCTTCACATCCAGATCCAGCGGAGCGAGCATTCCCCGCTCCCACAACTCCCAGCCAAGTGCTCCCATCGCGGCGTTATCAGTACAAAACTCACGCTCGGCGATCACCAATTCGATTTTTCGCCGGCTGGCCAGTTCACCAAGCTGCTGGCGAAAAAGAGTATTGGCCGCGACACCGCCCCCCACGAGTAAGGTACGGCGACCGGTTTGTTTCAGGGCTTGATCACATTTT
>JBIKZJ010000352.1:0-6847 GCA_044354755.1 Schlesneria sp.
GAATGGTAGCCCGTCGGGTGGTGGTGGTTTTCGTGGCGGTGTCAGTCGAAATCACCCGGGTGGTCCCAGGGGGGAACCTGGTATCAGCAGGCCCGGTATGGGTGGCCCCGGACCGACGGGAAATCCTCAACCTGCGGCACCCGTCCGTGAAATTTCTCATTCGCGTTCCGTTCCGATCGCCCCGTCACATTCCGGGGTGAACCCATCGCATCAACCCAATCCATCGCGTCAACCCAATTTTGGTGAGCCGATTTCGAATCGTTTGCATTCCAGAGGACCCTCAGTGCAGGGAGGTGCGGTGGGAATTCACCGAAATCAGCCCGAAATGCACCGCGAGTCCTTTGGTGGAAATCATTTTCCTGAAGTGCGGCAAGATCCCAGGATGTCTCATGGCAGCGGAATGCCTCATCATGGTGAGGCACGCCACCCAGGCGGAATCCAGCATGGTGTCCGCATCAATCACGGTCTTGATAGACCAAGCCGAGGCCCAGGGGCTTTCCGAGGCGAGATGCTGCATTCGCCGGGAACTCACTGGAATGGATATCATCAGGCTTACATCGGTCAGCACCCAGTGCGGTTGGCTCAGGCAGGATACCATCCCAGCTACTACCATCACCCCTGGCACCATGGACCCTGGGGCGGGCAGGCTTGGGGGTGGGGTTGGGGCTATGGGCCCGGGGTCACCTTTCGTTACACCAGTTCGGGATGGGGTGCTGGGACCGCCTGGGGGTATCCTGGCTATGGTTACACTGATGGTCCGTATGGTTACGGGGGGCGTCCCCTCGGCTGGGGTTTAGGCGGGTGGGGGCTGGGGACAACCGTTTACACCTCTGGCTATTACGTCTACGAAAACCCCTATTTCACCCCGATTGTTTCCCAAACGATGGTCTACGATTATTCACAACCGATCCCCGTCAGTACTCAGCCACTGCCAAGTGGGGTCGCCAGTTCGCTTCCTGGGTTGCCTCCCATCGAGGGATCGACACCGGGTGAAAACCCCGTCTTTGGCATCGCTCGCGACTCGTTCAGAAACGGCGATTATCCTGCGGCACTACGGGAAATCGATGCCGCGATCCAACAGTCACCCACGGATGCGGTGGTACACGAGTTTCGATCGCTGGTCCTGTTTGCTCTGCATGACTACCACCAATCCGCCGCCGTGATTCATTCTGTGCTCGCCATTGGACCTGGGTGGAACTATACCACGCTGAGCAGCCTCTATCCAAACCCCTTTGTTTATTCCGATCAACTGCGACAACTCGAAGACTTCACACGTGAAAATTCCCTCGCGGCGGATGCCCACTTTTTGCTTGCCTACCATGACCTGATCAACAGTCGAAAAGAGGGGGCAATTGCCGAGCTTCAGCAGGTCCTGAATCTCATTCCCGGCGATCGTCTGTCGAGTGAACTCCTCGCCATGGTCAAAGGGCCACCCAGAATATCTCAGCTCGTTGCCGTGCCCGTTCCGGAGCATTCAGCACCGAAGCCACGAACCATATTCGATGGAACTTCGGACCCACTGCTGTCAGACCGACCGAACCCGCTTCCCGCATCGTCAAAACCCAATCCTCGGAAACCCGTCGACGCATCCAAACTTTGGGGAATCTGGAACGCATCCCGCGAAGACGGTGCCCGTTTTCAGCTGATTCTAACGGACGACAGCCAATTCACTTGGGTATTTATCGCTCCCAATCAAGCGATGGAACGCCTGTCGGGGCATTACAAGATCGACGGCCCAGTGCTGGTGTTGGAACGGCAAGAGGGGGGTGTGCTTGCCGGGACAGCCGAACCCCAGTCCGATGCGCAGTTTCATTTCAAACTGGTGGGTGGTCCGTCCGAAGATCCGGGGCTCGATTTTTCGAAAGAATAATCCACCCCGAAGTTTTCCGCTGTTTTTAAGTGATTTTTGACAACAGGTTTATCGGCGCGACAGGATCACCCCCCTCGGCTTGGTCAAGTTGGCCGTTGCTGATTATACTCCAGTAGGCCATCAACGCATTCGAGCAAGACCCTGTCGTTTCAGGCGACGGCCTTCATTTCATACAGAAAAACGTGGGAGCAACGAGCGATGTCGGATGAATTGAAACGTAGCCATGTGGAAGTGATCAAGGAAACCAGCCACCAGCTTCGCGGGACGCTCGCCGAAGAACTTCTGCATGACCATGAATTTGGGAAAGATTCCGAGCATCTCATCAAGAATCACGGGATCTACCAACAAGATGACCGTGACACGCGCAAGGCAAAGAATGCCGACGGGACCGCCAGGGGGAAGCAATATATCTTTATGGTGCGCACTCGCATTCCTGGGGGCAAGGTCACCGCTCGACAGTTTCTGGATCACCTGGATGTCTGTGACGAGCATGGGAACGGAACCCTGCGGATTACGACGCGACAGGGGTTTCAGCTCCATGGGGTGATCAAACATGAACTCAAAGCGGCCGTGAAAAAAATCAACGAGACCCTGTTGACGACGCTGGCCGCCTGTGGTGATGTCGAGCGAAATGTGATGTGTTGTCCCGCCCCCATTAAAAACAATCCGGTTCACGACCAGATGCAAGCGATGGCCGATGCTATTGCAGAACATTTGAAACCCCGTACGACGGCCTATCATGAAATCTGGCTGACCGATGAAGCGGGCGAAAAAACCAACGTTGCCGAATTCAAGCCGGTGGACGAGCCGATTTATGGCACGGTTTATCTGCCCCGAAAATTCAAGACCGCGATTGCCTTACCCGAGGACAATTGCATCGACATTTACACCCAGGACCTTGGCTTTCTGGCCGTGGTCGAAGGGGACCGAATTCTGGGATATAACGTGCTGGTCGGTGGAGGGCAGGGGAAGACCCCTAGTGCAGAAAAAACCTTTGTGGCGATTGCGAAACGGATGGCGTTTGTCACACCCGAACAAGTCGTCGGTGTCGCAGAAGCGATTGTGAAAGTTCAACGAGATTTTGGTAACCGCGAAGATCGCAAAGTCGCCCGACTGAAATACACAATTCACAACCATGGACTGGCTTGGTTTAAGTCGAAAGTCGAAGAATATTACGGCCAGACGCTTCCCGAACCGCATCCTGTCGATGTCACCGATGTGGATGATCATATTGGCTGGCACGAACAGGGGGATGGCTTATTATTCCTCGGGATCAATGTCGAGTGCGGCCGGATCAAGGATGACGGTGCACTGCGTATGAAGACCGGTCTGAGGACTTTGCTGCAGAAGTATGGGATGACCACACGACTGACGGCACTTCAGTCGGTGATTCTTTGTGATATCAAGCCGGCAGACAAGCCCGAGATCATCCGCATTCTCGCCGATCACGGTATCAAGCAGGATCATGAATTGACTCTGCTGCGACGCTATTCCATCGCCTGTCCTGCCTTTCCCACTTGCGGATTGTCAATCACCGAATCGGAACGAGCCCTGCCAGGGATCATTGACGAGCTGGATCTTGAAATGGCGAAGCTTGGTCTTCAACACGACCGGATCGCTGTGCATATGACAGGATGTCCGAACGGATGTGCTCGCCCCTACACACCCGATATCGGGCTGGTTGGCAAGCAGGCAGGGGTCGGTGGTGCCTTGGGTAAGTACACCATTTACCTGGGGGGGAATGCCCAGGGGACGCGACTCGCGTATATCTATCAAGACGCGGTTCCGCAAGCCGAAATCGCCTCGACTTTGGCAGTCGCGCTGCGATTTTACAAAGCGAACCGGCTGACGGGTGAATCCTTTGGGGATTTCTGTCATCGTAAAGGCCAGTCAGAATTGCAGAGCCTAAAAATTTGAATCGGGAACCCTGAAACCGGAATCAAAGGCCTAAAGCCTCTGGCTGAAATGAGCATTGCCGCTCAGAGATTTGTTCACACCGTGACCGAATCTCTGAGCGGTAATCCTATGACCACGAGTTGGGAGGGCCACGCTTCGTACTCACCCTCGCAAGCATGGATTTGCCGGAGAGTTTCATGGCCGTAGAGTCGATTCGACCGGATGTTTCCAACCTGACGATTTTGTCCTACCAACGTTTTTTGCATCCCGAACTGTGTGATCGCCACTGCAGTCTGACGCTCAACTCTTCCGGGATGACGCTCAATCTGCAGCTCAATGCTTCGGGGCATCTGTTGTCACTGCATTCTGGTACGGATTCACTCACTGAAGTCATTGTCGACCATCGGGAAACATTCCCTGTGCATGGTCGTTTCGTAGACTATCGATTGCGGGGTTATCGAACGGAATCGGCCGTCTTTCCTTCCGGGCTGCGGTATGACATGAGCTGCCAGCTCGAACGCTTGCATCTGGATGTCTTTTTGCGAATGAATGAAGAACTCGAACAGGATCTGTGTCGAGCTGACTTGTCCTCGCGGCTTCCCGCAGTCAATCGGTTATTGCCAGGTCCACTTAGTTTGATTCGGGCCGAGAAGGGGCGTGGCAGCTTTCTAGTTTATGCGTTTCATACGTTTCCCGAGCACGGAGCGATCGTCAAGACACAATCGTTATTTGAAAAAAACCGATAGTCCCCTTGAAAATTTGGAGCTACCATGACCAGCACTCCGGTCACGCCACCCACGAAACCGCTGAAATCCCCTTCAACCTCGCGTCGAGATTTTTTATCAACGACGGCCCTGGCGGCTTCGTCCGCATTCAGTTTCACCATTGTTCCCCGCCACGTCTTGGGAGGACCTGGTCAAACCGCACCCTCCGAACGCCCCAATATTGCTGGGATCGGTTGCGGGGGGATGGGCGGTGGTGACATTGCCACTTTCACCAAGCTCGGAGCCAACTTTATAGCACTTTGTGACGTGGATGAGACCCGCGCGGCGGGAACATTTCAGGCACACCCCCACGCCAGGAGATACAAAGATTTTCGCGAGATGCTGGATCGGGAAGCGGGAAAGATCGATGCGGTGACGGTGGGGACACCCGATCACATTCATGGAGTGGCCGCGATGGCCGCGATTAAAGCGGGGAAGCATGTTTATGTACAAAAGCCGCTGACGCATACGCTCCATGAATGCCGGGAACTGACCAAAGCGGCCAAGCAGGCCGGCGTGGTGACTTCGATGGGGAATCAAGGTCATGCGTCAGAGGGATCTCGACTGACGAACGAGTGGATTCAGGCGGGAATTATTGGAGAGATCCGGGAAGTTCATGTCTGGTCTGATCGAGCCGGAAAGTTATGGAAGCAGGGGATTGGTCGACCAGCAGAAACCCCGGCTGTCCCCCCAACGCTGGACTGGAATCTCTGGCTCGGCCCCGCACAAGACCGACCATACAACCCCGCTTATGCTCCGCATAATTGGCGCGGATGGTGGGATTTTGGTACGGGGGCGCTCGGTGATATGGGTTGTCATATCATTGATCATCCTGTGTGGGGGCTGAATCTGGGGGCTCCCGCCTCGGTGGAATCTCGAATCACTTTGGATGGTTCGGTGCTGGTGAACAATCAGCCGAACTTCGATAGCTACCCGATTGCTGCCATCATCACCTATGAGTTTCCGGCACGGAGGAATCTCCCGCCGGTCAGAATGACTTGGTACGACGGGGGATTAATGCCCCCAACGCCGATCGAAATGACAGGCGGACAACGATTGCCAGACAACGGGGTGCTGTATGTCGGCAGTCGCGGCAAGATGTTTCATTCGTCCCATGGCGGGATGCCGCAACTGTTGCCAGGTTCGTTGCAGGAACTCGCTCAGGCGGTGCCGAAGGTCATGGAACGATCACCGGGGCACTATGAAGAATGGTATCAGGCCTGTCGAGGGGGAAAGCGACCAGTCGACAACTTTGACTATGCAGGTCCCATGACCGAGACGGTTTTACTCGGTGTACTCTCTTTGCGGGCACCCGGTCGTCGGCTGGAATGGGACAGCGAAAATCTGCAAGTCAAGAATGCACCGGAACTGAATCAGTTCGTCAAGACCGAGTACCGCAAAGGGTGGTCGCTGTGATCGCTGTGGTCCTCTGATCGGTGATCCATTCGATCTGGCAAGCCAGTTGCCGCAGTTTCACGAGAATCATTCGATTCAGATGCTCTCGATTCAGATGCTGTCATTGTCTCAAACAATTGAGCCCAAACTGCTCTCAAGGAGTTCCCTCATGAAATCATCCCGAATTGCCCTACTGCTGTTGTTATTGGGAGTTGCTCGCATATCGGCCTTGGCAGAAGAAAATGTGCTCTCGGAACAGGAACGTCGGGAAGGCTGGCAGCTGTTGTTTGACGGCAAGACGACCAAAGGCTGGATGTCGCCGAAAGAAAAGCCACTCGATCAATCGCACGTACAGAATGGAAGCCTGAACCCCCATCCGTGTGATTACATGCTGGTTCATGAAAAGGTCTGGGAAAACTATCAACTGGCGCTGGATTTCAAAATTTCGCCGAAGTGTAACAGTGGTGTTTTCATAAGAACCTTTCCGCTGACTCCGCGTCCCGGAAAGGATGTTGGTTTTAACGGAATTGAGGTTGCTATTGATGACACCAGTTCCGCAGGGTTTCATGATACCGGAGCGATTTATGATCTCGTGAAACCCAAGCTAAACGCGATGAAGCCCGTGGGACAATGGAATCATCTGGTGATCACCAGTGATCGAAATCTTCTGGAAATCGAAATCAATGGCCAAAAGGTCAATCGGATTGACTTTGACGAATGGCCCGAACCGAACAAGCGGGCCGACGGGACGGCACACAAGTTTGATGTTGCCTATAAATCGCATCCCCGGAAAGGCTACTTCGGCCTGCAGGACCATGGGAGTGATTGCTGGTACCGGAACATCAAGATTGTGCCACGCCCCTGATTTCATCGAATCGAGGTTCGATTTTTGGCATCGGAAGGTCCGTTTTTGACATTGCTT
>JBIKZJ010000353.1:0-6841 GCA_044354755.1 Schlesneria sp.
ATGCCGCCCGAGCGGCCGTGGAAAATGCGCGAAAATTAACCGGCACCAACCTGAAACGGGTCGGTGTGATTCTGGGGAATATCGTACTCCCGACCGAATCGACCTCGGCAATGTGTCGGGATGTGTTGGGACGGACATGGATCGAGCGGTTGATCGAAGCGTTGCCGATCTCACCCGAACGTCGCGAGCAATTGCAGGCGGACATCGATCAGCCCGATCGGACCACGCGCGACTGGCATCCGCTCAACAGTCTGGCTGCAAGTCTTCCTGCCGCCCTGATTGCGGAAGGTCTGGGGCTGGGTGGCGTTGCCTACACACTGGATGCCGCCTGTGCTTCTTCCCTTTATGCCTTGAAATTTGCCTGCGACGAACTACTGGCCCAGCGCGCCGATGCCATGCTGGCAGGAGGAATGTCACGTCCGGATTGCCAGTATACCCAGATGGGATTCGCTCAACTCCAGGCCCTGTCAAAACGAGGCCGCTGTGCCCCGTTGAGTGCCGCAGCCGATGGCCTGGTTGTTGGGGAGGGGGCAGGACTGTTTGTACTCAAACGGCTCTCGGATGCGATGCTCGCCGGGGATCCGATTTACGGAGTGATTGCGGGAATCGGTCTCTCGAACGATCGGGGAGCGAACCTGTTGGCACCTCATTCCGAAGGCCAGTTACGGGCGATGCGGTCTGCCTACCAGCAGGCGGGATGGCGACCGAGTGATGTCGATCTGATCGAATGCCATGCGACGGGGACACCGGTAGGGGATGCGGTGGAAATCGACAGCCTGCACCATCTCTGGCAGGAAGAATCGAGCCGACCTGGCCAATGCGTGATTGGAGGGGTCAAATCGAATGTGGGTCACTTGCTGACGGGGGCGGGCGCTGCCGGACTGATGAAGGTGTTGTACGCCTTCAAGCATCAAACGCTGCCACCCACCGCCAACTATGAATCCCCTGCGACCGGACTGACCCGGCCAGACAGCCCCTTCCGTGTCATTGGCCAGGCCGAACCCTGGCCAAGACGGCTCAGTGGCCGTTTGTCTCAGCACCTCGATTCGGCAGCCCCAATTCCCCGCCGCGCCACGATTAACGCCTTTGGATTTGGCGGGATCAATGCGCATGTGCTGATCGAGGAATATCTCGATGTTCCTCATCAAACCGCTTCCCCTTCGATCGGCGGTGCAGGCTGGCCTCACCACGTCATGGTTGCCGCGCATCGGCCAGAGGCCGAGGCCACACCCGAGAACCTCGACATCGCGATCGTCGGCCTGGCAGTGCAGACCAGCCTCAGTGAGACCTTGCCTGAATTCCTGCACGCCTGTACCTCAACAATTAACAACTCGACAGGTAACAACACGACAAGCAGCCGCTCAACAAGCACCGCCTCAACTAAGAGTCCTTCCTCGCCACCCGTCCAGAATGATTGGGGCGTTGCACAGACCGCTTGGTATCAGCGCGAGCAAGCCGCCAACGGACACCCGAGCCCACCCGCAGCGGCAGGGCTTGGTGCAGTCCGGTTGCCTCTGGGTGAATTTCGGATTCCACCACTGGAGATGCAAGACATGCTCCCCCAACAGCAACTGATGTTGCGGGTGGCTGCCGAGGCATTACGAGACTTTTCCAGCGGGCATCACGCTCAGGCATCGCTTGCCGCTGCGACCGCAACGCTCGGTAACCGGACGGGTGTGTTTATCGGCATCGAACTCGACCCGAACACCACCAATTTTCACCTGCGCTGGTCCGTGGAAGAACAAGCCCCGCGTTGGGCCGAGCAACTCGGTTTACGTCTGGATCCCGAGGAATTGTCCGCCTGGATCGTGTCGTTGAAAGAGGCGGTGGGGCCCCCCTTAACTGCGAATCGGGTGATGGGAAATCTGGGAGGAATCGTCGCCAGTCGGCTGGCACGGGAGTTCAACGTCGGTGGCCCCAGCTTCACGATCTCGTCGGGGGGGAACTCGGGACTACGTGCCTGTGAACTGGCCGCACACGCACTCCGTCGCGGCGAACTCGATCAAGCCATTGTTGGGTCGGTCGATCTGCCTGGTGATGTGCGGACACACATTGCCGCCGCTCGGTCATTCGGTGCTGAAATCCCCTCGTCGGCCTGCGATGGGGCGACAGCGGTTGTCCTCAAGCGTCTGGAGGATGCGCGTCGTGATGGCGACCTTGTTCACGCGGTGATCCGGGCTATTCGATCGGAAAACGCCCCTGCGGCGACCAATCCCCCGCCAGCCGCTCCCGCTGCGGGGGCCGCCTCGGGTTTGCTAAGCTTGGCCGCCGCCGTCGGTTCGCTGAGGGAACGATTGCAGATTGGTACCGTGATCGATTACTGGCTACACAATCAGGGCGAAGGGCCTCGCCGCATCCAGGTACCGGGGCAGGGGGTCGATGGACGGAGTCTGACCATCGAACTGGAAGAAAGTCTCGAACTGGAAGAGCGTCTCGAACCGGCCCAAGACCGTCCCCTCCTCGAACAGACGATTAGAACGTCACGGCCTGCGGTGGCGGACTTGCCCGCTCAACTCGTGGTGATTGAAGGACATTCCCCCGGCGACATCGAGACCGGCCTCCTGCAATTGCAGCAGTGTTTGGGGACCGCCCCGTCGTTGCCCCTGCTGGCGAGACAATGGTTTCAACAGCAACCACCCCGGTTTGAATCTCGATTGGCCATGACGCTGATCGTCAAATCTCTGGGGGAACTGCCGCAGGTGATTCGCGCGGCGCTGGCAAAATTACGCGACGAATCGGCTGCGGGAAATCCTGATCGGCGGATCATTTTCACCCGCCAGCCGTTGGGATCAACGGGGCGAATGGCGTTTGTCTTTCCCGGTTCTGGCAACGCGTTCGTGGGGATGGGGCGGGAATTGCTGGCGGCATTTCCCGAGGCGATGCGTCGACAGGAACGGGAAAATCGCTGGCTCAAGGATCAGTATCGGCCCGAGTTAATCTGGCACAGTGCGTCGACCGCGAACTTGCTCAGCGACCACAAAGCGATGATTTTTGGTCAGGTGGCACTCGGTACGGCCCTCTGTGATCTGCTGGCAATCTTTGGGATTCGCCCTTCCGCCAGTCTCGGTTACAGCCTCGGCGAATCGGCAGCACTTTTCGGACTGCGTGCCTGGCTCGATCGGGACGAGATGCTGCAACGAATGGATGCCGCGACACTCTTCGGCAGCGATCTGGTCGCGCCGTTCGACGCGGCGCGACGCGCCTGGAACATTCCCACAGGGACTGCTGTCCCGTGGATTTCGGGGGTCATCGACCGTTCGGCGGACCAAATCCGTCAATGGCTCGCCGCGTCCGTCGCCGCCGCAGTCGCCGCAGGGTCACACCCCTTGCGGGTCTTTCTGCTGATTGTGAACACCCCCACGCAGTGCGTGATTGGTGGCGATCGGCAGGATGTCGAACTTCTGATTCGCGGGTTATCGGCGAACTTCGTTCCGTTTGCGGCTCCGAGCACCGTTCATTGCGAAGTCTTACGCCAAGTGGAACCTGCTTATCGGGCACTGCATTTGATGCGGACCACCGCACCACGGTTTGCCGTGCCGGCAAGAGATTCGCGTCCCAGCACGCGTCCAATCGATTTTTACAGTACTGCCTGGGGTCGCCCCTATGTTTTGACGTCAACGTCAGCAGCGGATGCGATTGTCGCCCAAGCGGTCGGGACGATCGATTTTCCTCAAGTGATTCATCGCGCCTATGCCGATGGCGTCCGATTATTTGTCGAGATTGGTCCTGGTGCCTCGTGTACCCGGATGATCGATGAAATCCTCGACCAGCAGTCGCACCACGCGCAGTCTGTGACCCCCGCCACGATGAATCCGATCGGGGCGTTTCTGGAACTACTCGGCTCGCTGATGACCCATCGTGTTCCGGTCGACCTGAGCCCACTGTATGGTGACCCGAGTGCCACTGACCGGCGTGACGGTGTTCGGCCTCATCACAATCCGGCCGCCACCGAAACGAACTCGAAGCGTCAGGTGATCACCCAAGTGGGGCGAGGCCCCTTTCAGATCCCGGTCCCCCGAGCGGGTTGGCAATTCCAGGCGGAATCGAGGGAAACCACGCAGGCAATCCCCGAACCCCAGCTCGCTGCGGCTCAACGATTGAGCGATCCTGCGCTGATGGATCTGACCCCTGATCGCAATTTCCTCCCGCTTGCGGCCAAAATCGATCACGCGGAGGCGGATAGCAAAGTGGATGGCAGCAAGAGGGCTGGGGACATCACCCTGGCCACCAAGCCATTCACACCACCCTACGAAACTCACTCTCTTGACACACTCGACGTTTCCGGAACGAATGTTATGACTCAGCTGGACGAATTACTCGCCGCGCGCGCGAAAGCCCACGAAGCCTACTTGCAGGTTTCTGCCGAGGCACACCGGATCATGGCCGAGCAACTCGAACGCCTGATCAAACTCGATCAGCGTCCACCCGCAGTTGTTGCAGCGGCCGTCGCGGCAGCGGTGATTCCCGAGAAACCTCGGGCAACTCCGGTTGAACAGGTTGATCAGCGGGTTCATGAGCCGGTTGATTGGTCAGCACCCTCCCCACGAGCCCTCACACCGGTGCCGATGCCAGTAACCCCGCCGAAAGAACCTCCCCGATCCCTCTCTCGACCGCAATGCATGGAATTTGCCATCGGTAAAATTGGGCGCGTGCTTGGTGACCGGTTTGCCGAAATCGATCAGTATCCGACCCGCGTCCGTCTGCCGGATGAACCGTTGATGCTCGTCGATCGCATCCTGGAAATCGACGGCGAACCCCTCTCGATGACCTCGGGTCGGGTCGTGACCGAACATGATATTCACGACGGGGCGTGGTATCTCGATTGCAACCGGATTCCAACTTGTATTGCTGTCGAAGCGGGACAAGCCGATCTATTCCTTTCAGGTTGGCTGGGGATTGATCGGGAAACCAAGGGGATCGCCTGTTACCGCCTGCTGGATGCCGTGGTCACTTTTCATCGGGAATTGCCGGGACCGGGCAAGGTCATTCATTATGACATTCGTCTGAATCATTTTTTCCGCCAGGGACAGACCTATCTGTTCCGCTTTGAATTTGACGCCACCGTCGACGGGGAACCGCTGTTGACCATGCGCGAAGGGTGTGCCGGATTCTTTACACCCGCCGAACTTTCGGGGGGGAAGGGAGTCATCCATACGGCACTCGATCGACAGCCCCGTCCCGGCAAGCGGACCGGTGACTGGCGAGAACTGGTACCGATGGTAAGCGAAAGTTATGATGAGACCCAATTGGTCGCCCTCCGCCGGGGGGAACTGGCGGCCTGTTTCGGAGGCCCCTTCCGGTCGTTATCACGACAGAATCCCGTCACCTTGCCAGGATTGGTGTCACCCCCTGCGGCTGCGGCAGATTTGATCGCTTCGTCCCATCACAGCGGCGATGCGGTGCAGCGGTCACGCATGTGGTTGATTGATCGTGTGTTAAAACTCGATCCTCAAGGAGGAAAGTTTGGGCTGGGGATGATCCTGGGGGAACTCGACATTCATCCCGACGACTGGTTTATCACTTGCCACTTCTGTGACGATCGGGTGATGCCGGGGACACTGATGTACGAATGCTGCATGCATACACTCAGGGTTTATCTGCTGCGAATGGGCTGGGTGGGCGAAACGGGCGAGGTTGCGTACGAGCCGATCCCTGGGGTTCGCAGCCGACTGAAATGTCGCGGTCAGGTGCTCGCCAACACGAAAAAAGTCTGGTACGAAATCACCCTTAAAGAGATCGGTTATGACGAACACCAGACACCATACTGTCTGGCCGATGCCCTGATGTATGCCGACGGCAAGCCGATTGTCGAGATTACCGACATGTCAGTCCGACTTTCCGGACTGACTCGTTCTGTCCTCGAACGCTGCTGGTCGAACCCTGTTCCTGTGGCACCCGCCCTGCCGGCAAGCCAGATGAGCATTGACCAGACGAGCACCTCGCCGATGACGACACCACGGACCACCTCAACCGATCATCAAACCGGGACTCATCAGCCCTACGACCGTCGTCCCGCACTGTTTGATGCTGATCGCATCACCGCCTTTGCCATCGGCAATCCCTCGGACGCCTTTGGTGACCGCTATCAGATCTTTGATCGTGACCGTGTCATTGCCCGCTTGCCCGGCCCCCCCTTTCAGTTCCTGGACCGTGTGGTGGCGATCAGTGGGTGTGTCCCCTGGGTCCTACAACCGGGGGGCGAGGTCGTTGCCCAGTATGACATCCCTCACGATGCCTGGTATTTTGCCTCGAACCGTCAGCGAACCATGCCGTTTGCCGTCTTGCTGGAAACCGCCCTGCAGCCGTGTGGCTGGCTGGCGGGTTACGTCGGCTCGGCACTCACCAGTGAGCTCGATCTTTCTTTCCGCAATCTGGGAGGGACCGCGACACAGTTTCGTGAAGTGACGGCCGAATCGGGCACACTGACGACGACGGTGAAAATGACCCGCGTGTCGAACTCGGGAGGGATGATCATCCAGCACTATGACTTTGATCTGCGCTGTAACGATCAGCCCGTTTATGTCGGCAATACCTATTTCGGATTCTTTTCCAAAGCGTCGCTGATGCATCAGGTTGGCATTCGAGATGCCCGGCCGTTTGCCCCTTCGCCCGCCGAAGCGGCGATGGCACACCAGTTCCCCTACGTCGATGCCCCCCCATTCGCCGATAATCAGTTGCAGATGATTGACGATGTCCAGTTGTCGCTGGCGAATGGACCGTTCGGGCATGGATTCATCATCGGGACCACGACGGTGAATCCGGCCGCGTGGTTCTTCAAAGCCCACTTTCATCAAGACCCCGTAGTCCCTGGGTCACTGGGGCTCGAATCCTTTTTTCAACT
>JBIKZJ010000040.1:0-22614 GCA_044354755.1 Schlesneria sp.
TAACGATCCCCACGCGATCTCGCAGTCAGCGACGTATACTGCCACGATCAACTGGGGTGATGGTAACGTCGATACGAATGTCGCGGTTTCGCATCCCAGTTCTGACGGGACAACGATCCGCGTGCGGGGAAATCACGTCTATTCTGTCGGTGGGTCTTACCAACCCATCATCACCCTGTTCGACGGTGCAGGATCCGTGATCACGACCGTTTGGGGGAATACGGCCAAGCTGCTAGTCGGCACCAACGTTTCCAACAAGGTGAGCATCACGCGATCAAGTCCTGTCAAGAACCGGACTACGGGCTTGTGGGCTCAAACGGTGACGATGAATAACATCAGTGGGGGCGATTTGACTGGCAACCTCGATTTCGTGCTGAGCGCGTTAACCGCGGGCGTGAGCCTGGTGAATGCAACGGGCTCGACTGCGGGTGGCGCGAATCCGTATATTCGCTTCAGCACCAGTGGATTAAAAGCCGGAAAATCGATCAGTCTGGTTTTGAACTTCTCGTTGCCAACTTCGGTGACAGCGTTCAAATATGATTTTAAGACATTTAATTACTGAGTTCATTACTGAGTCACGATGAAAATGGTAACCACCGACCCTGCGGGGTCGGTGGTCACCGCGAGCGGTGGGTTAACGTCTGGTTTTTTGGGAGAAGAAAAGGGCTGATACTGACACTGCGTCGGTGGTAGCGATCGGTGGGTTAATCTAGCCAATGTTATGGGCATCTCACGGTTTTTTGCTGGTTTTTTCCTGAGCTGCGGCGGGCGCGGGTTCATTGAGGAAGGGTTGGTTGCCATAGGCCGTACGCGGCGGTTCCGTCGTGTCGCCCACCTCGGCTCGCAGTCGCTGCAATTCGACATGCAACTCTTTAATCGTCTGTGCTGCGAGAGGATCATTGTAAAAATTTTTCTGTTCCAGCGGATCCCGTTCCCGGTCGAGTAGTTCCCAGTCGTTGACGTCCGGTTTATGGTAATGCACCAGTTTATAGCGGTCGGTAATCACCCCGTAGTGGGGCCGAACCTGATGAGGGGCGGGGTATTCGTAGTAGCGATAATACAGACTGGTTCGCCAGTCGGCTGGGATTGTCCCTCGGCAGAGTGGCACCAGACTGCGGCCTTGCATCTCGGCCAAAGGTTGCTGTCCGGCGATTTCGAGGAATGTCTGGGCCAAATCGAGCAGCGAAACGATCCGTCCGTTCACGCTGCCGGGCTGGGTCACCTGCGGCCAGCGGACCAAAAGTGGTGTTCGTAACGATTCTTCAAAAATCCAGCGTTTATCAAACCAGCCATGCTCACCCAGAAAAAAACCTTGATCGGATGAGCAAACGACGACCGTGTTTTCCGTCAGTCCTTCCTGATCCAGATAGTCCAGCAGTCGTCCCACGCTTTCATCGACCCCTTTGACGCATCCCAGATAGTCATGCAGGTACCGGTTGTATCGCCAGCGAACCAGTTCTTGTCCGGTGAGCTTTGCTGCTCGAAAGGCTGCATTCCGGGGTTCGTAGTAGGCGTTCCAGGCGACGCGCTGTTCCTCGTTCATCCCCGGAATTGGCTGAAACTTGGCATCAAAATCCGAATAGGTCTTCTCAAGGCTCATATCGTGATCGCGGACCGCTTTGCTTCGTCCGGCAAAATCATCGAACAGCGTTTCCGGCTCGGGATGCTGACGATCCTGGTCCCAGCCGAGATGCCGCAGTGCGGGTGACCATTCTCGATGCGGTGCCTTGTGCTGACTCATCAGCAGAAACGGCTTGGATTTGTCCCGTTTCTTGAGCCAGTCAATCGACAGATCGGTGATGATGTCGGACGTATACCCCTGATGCTTGACGGCCTTCCCATTATGGATCATGGGGGGATTGTAGTAAATTCCTTGCCCCGGCAGGATCTGCCAGTCATCGAAACCGGTGGGGTCGCTGACCAGATGCCACTTACCGATCAGGGCGGTGGAGTACCCGGCCCCTTGCAGCAATTTCGGAAAAGTCTGCTGGCGACTATCAAAACGGCTGTTGGTATTGTTGTAGAAACCGTTCCGGTGGGAATACATTCCGGTCAGGATGGTGGCCCGGCTGGGACCGCAGATCGAGTTGGTGACGAGGCAGCGATCAAACCGCATCCCCTCCCGGGCAATCCGGTCCATGTGAGGAGTATCGAGTAATCGACGTTTGTCGCCGTACGCACTGATTGCCTGACAGGTGAGATCATCCGAGAAGATGAACACGATATTCGGTCGCTGCGGTTCTGCCGCGTGCAGCGGCCACGCAGCCAGAGCGAGCCACGCCAGGACGATTTTCGAGAGAGTTTTCGGCGGCAACGAGTGCAATGGCACGTTCTGTTCCTTGTTCGTGAAGTGATGATGACGAGTTGGCGGCGATCCTGAGACGTGATTGCACCACCGACCAAGCACCAGTGCAACCCATCAAGAGCTACGGATGCCTGAGGGACCTGTCATTGAACTGATTGGAAGCGGAAACAGGAGCAAGGTTGAGGCATGGCACTCCGGGCGATAGGATACCGCCACGGAACGGTTGTTGCCGCGACAGCCTCTTGCTTGCTGTTGCCCAACCGGCCAATGCAGCAGGGAGGGGGGCGAGATGTTGGCATTGAACACCATTCACAAACAAGACTGCATCGAGGCAATGCAGCAACTCGATCCAGGATCCGTCGATCTGGTGTTCGCGGACCCGCCGTTCAACATCGGCTACGCCTACGATGTCTACAAAGATCGAAAAGCACCGCCGGAATACCTCAACTGGTCACGACAGTGGATTGAGGGGGTTCACCGGGTCCTCAAGCCGACCGGTACGTTCTGGCTGGCAATCGGGGATGATTACGCCGCTGAATTGAAAATATTGAGTCAGGAGATCGGCTTTCACTGCCGCAGTTGGGTGCTGTGGTACTATACGTTTGGGGTCAACTGCAAATACAAATTCAGTCGCTCACACACGCACCTCTTTCACTTCGTGAAGGACGCCAAAACGTTTACGTTTAACGGTGCCGCCATCGCCGTCCCTTCCGCGCGACAAACCGTCTATGCCGACGCACGCGCCGCGAAAGAGGGACGTCTTCCAGACGATACCTGGATTTTGCGCCCGCAAGACCTGACCGAGGGTTTGAATCCTGACGAGGATACCTGGTATTTTCCGCGCGTAGCCGGCACGTTCAAAGAGCGAGAAGGGTTTCACGGCTGTCAAATGCCCGAGCAACTGCTCGGACGGATCATCAAGGTCAGCTCGAGTCCCGGTGAATTGGTTCTCGACCCCTTTAGTGGAAGTGCCACAACGGTCGCCGCTGCGAAAAAACTGGGGCGAAATTTCCTCGCATTTGATATCAGTGATGAGTACATCACACGGGGGTTGGGCCGGCTCTCGAAAATCCAGACAGGTGACAAGCTTGACGGAGCTCCGGAACCCAAAGTGAGTGCTCCTGCGACACCCGAGAAAGCTCCCAGTCGCATCAGCAAAAAGGGGATTGACGAGCCGACTGAGACACTCGTTAAGCAACCCGCTAAGAAGCCTAGTGAGAAAGCTGGCAAGAAAAAGATCTATGTGAAGAAGACCCTGTTTGATTGATTGTTGCAATCTGGGGCACTTCAGGCAGAGACGGGAATGCGGTGCCAACGAATCGCACCCGCAAACATTCATTGCCAAACGAATCATTTCAGCCTTGAAGACAAGGCAAAAGCTCATGAAAGCGAATCTATATGCCTGGTCGTAATGAAAAGTGTCCGTGTGGAAGTGGCGTGAAATACAAGCGCTGCTGCCTGCATCGGGATCGGGAGGCAATTGATCAAAAAATTCGGGCCGAGCAACAGTCCCGTGTTGACGCAGCGCTCGCGGTGACGCTCGCGCGGGATACGGACTTGGCTCGCCAATCGGCGGAAATGAACGAAAAACGAAAGTTGTTTTCCGAGCAGGCGTCCCTGGAAACAACTCGTGTCGACGAGATGATGACTCCTGCCGAAGTTTTTGTCGACAAGTTTATGACTGATTTTGAGCAAGTGGATGATGCGGGGCGATTGGTGCTGTTTTGCCAGGCTCTCGAGGATCGTGAGATTTTCGACGGTGGCATGGTTTATGAACTGGTGAATGTGATTCATGATCGAGAGGTAGTCCCTGGGAAAAGGGAGCGCTCCGAGGAATCCCTTCAACTGCTGCGCGAGCGAGCTCCTGAGCTGTTCGACGAGTACAGCCATTACTATCTCCGGTTGCAGATCCTGAATGCGGTGGCGGCGAATCGACAGGAAAGCATTCAGGCCCTGACGACGGAGATTGCTGAGATTGCAGGAAGTGATGTCGACGTCTACAGCGGAGTGATCGACCTGTTGGCGTATCATGGCGACCTGGCGACGCTGTCCCAGACCTGTCGGATTGCTTGGCCCGGAATTCGGGATTCCGACAATATCATGTGGGGGCAAGGGAACTATTCACGCTGGGGCGCCAACTGTCTGTTGTATGAGAAGCTCGAAACCCAACACGTTCTCGATGCTCACGATTCGGGGTTAGCGGAAGAGCTCGAGTATTACTTTGAAAAGGTGGATGTGAGCTGGCTGGCTGGCTATCTGGAACGGATCAGCGGCCAATCGACTCGCGTCTGGTCAAAAGAGGACTTCAAGCTGAAGCTCAAGCGAGCCAAATATCGGAAAGACGAGGTGGCTTCCTCCGCTCTGGAACTTCATAATCCCCCCAAGATCACGGTCGATTTCCGAGAATCATTGACTCAAATCTTGGACGAATTTGTTGACTATGCAAGACGCAAAGAGGGAATTCCCTACACGAAACTGGAACTCGGTCGTCAAAGCATTGCATCCTATATCCTGAAACGACTCAGCGGAGAGCTCGAACCCGTACCGAATCGAGATTCCCTCTACGAGGAATCGGCCGTGCCGAAGAAAATCCGTATTCCCGAGAATCTGTTGGTTCCGGATCGTGGCACGTTGTCCTCTTATTTGAATCTCGTTGTGTTTGACTCGCTGAGTTGTTCCGGGTTGCTCGATTACTACGCGGTTGCCACGACGTTCGAAATGCTTCCCGTCTGGTTACGATTCCTGCAAACTCGTGGACTGGTCGACATTTCGGAACAGAAAACCGCCGTGCAAGAGATGGGGTTACTGCACGCTGATTTATTGAATTCTATGGAAACTCACATTTCCGACTCGGTGCTGCTGAACAACTTCCGTGGTTGGGGTGAGATGGCGACAAAAGAATTGATTGATCCGTAAGGCGTGCCTGGTGAGAGATCGAACGGAAGGTATTCAAACGAAGAAATTAAACAGAAGATAACGATGGCAACGGAGGAAAAAGCGGGGAAAAAGAAAAAGGGAGGCGGTGATATCGGGGGGATATTGGCCTTCGAAGCTATTCGCGATTCTCTTGAATTGGCCATGGTGCAAATTTCGATGAGATTCCGTCTGATATTCCCGACCTTTCCTTCGTGATCTTCGTTACCTTTTTTTCAATTTATTTTTGATGTTTTGACAAACCCACAATTCAACTGTCATGAATTTGATGTGCGTCGAGTCGACGCATCATGGGATTGTACCCATCGATCATTGTACCCATCGATCATATGATCACGAGACTTGCGACGGAATGAATGTTCAACGAGCGGAAGTATTTGCCGGTTTTTCGACGAACGCAAAGTAAACAATGACTCCGCTGCCGATGACTGCGGCGACGGCCCATAACGTTTCCACACGAGTCCCCAACACGAACAGCCAGCCGATCAATGCCAACAGGCTGGGAAGGGGGTAGAGCCACATCCGAAACGGCATCACGATATCGGGTCTGGTCGTGCGTAAAATATGTAATCCGAGAATTTGGGCGACAAACTGGACCAGAATTCGGACGGTGACCGCAATTTCAATCACGATCTGAAGTGGTAGGTAACAAAATACGGAGGTGAGCAGTCCGAGCGTCCAGAGCGAGACAGCGGGGTATCGTTTGGTTGGATGAACACGAGCAAAAAGAGAGAGGAAATCTCCATTCATCGCGGCGGCGTAGGGGATGCGTGAATAGCCTAGCGTGATCGAAAACATGCAAGCTAATACGGTCCATAAGACCAACCCGGTGAAAATGATGGCGACTTGCCGTCCGTACAGCGTTTCCATGAAGAGGGCCGCAATCTGATTCGATTTCATCGCCTCTTCCCAGGGGACCACGGCGATGATCGACAGGTTCATCGTCAGGTAGATGATGGCGACCACGATCACCGACGTGATCACCGCGCGGGGAATCGTTCGTCCTGGATCTCGAACTTCTTCTCCGAGATGGCAAATGTTGTAGTAGCCGAGATAATCATAAATCGCGATCAGCATCGCAGCACCGAGTCCATTGACCCACTGGCCGTCGACGTGGAAGGCGTCGGGTGGAAATGTAATCAGCGCGGCATTGAAGTTCAGCAGACCCGAAATGATCACCGTGGCGACCGTGATCAGTGTCCCCGTACAGAGGAAAATTCCGAACCAGCCGACAACCTCGATTCGTCGCGACAGCATCCAGGTGACCAGCAGACAGCAGACAGCGGCCAGGGTGCTGGTGCCGCCGGGGATCTGCCAGGAATTGAGGAGTTCTGTGAGATTCGGCCAGATGAATTCGAGATAAGGAACGGCACCGATATACCCGGATGCAATCTCCATGGTGCCGCTGACCAGAAACTGCCAGACGAAAAGAAAGGGGAGCATTCGCCCCCAGCGGGATGATCCTTTGCCGAAGATTTCGCGGAGAAAATGGTATGTCCCGCCACTCCCCGGCAATGCAGCCCCCAATTCGCTCCAAACCAACCCATCGCAAATGACCAGTACGGCCGCAATCACCCAGGCGATCAATGCCTGTGGTCCATGCATCGCGGCGAGAAAGCCGGGGATCGTAATGAACGGACCGATCCCCACCATGTTGGCGATATTGAGCGCAATCGACTGCGGCAATCCCAATCCGCGAACCAGTTTCGTATCGGGAACCGATTCGCCCAGCGTTGTTGGCGCGCGCTCAGATGGATTGCTCACAGATGCAGGATTCCCACAAGTAAAACGAGAGGATCGGATTTGTCGTGCCGACACATTTTGGTCGCAACATCATTTTGGTCGCGATATCTTAGAATGCGAATCGACGCGAGAGAAGTGAGTTGTCTCTTGAAAGCCAAAAGATCAGACTGGTGAACAATGCACAGGGTTCGCCTGAATTGTTCGCTGTCATCAGCAGGAATTTTGCAGGGTACATGGCCAGGTGCGATGGAATTGCCATAGAGGATCATGGCGTGATCGACCGTAACAACAATGGTGCATGAATATGAATCCCGCTCCTTCCAAATTCAATCGGCCCTGTTGTGTCAGGGGCTTTCACGACAAGCTTTCGGCGTCGAGATTAGCCATCGGGCTCATCCTGGCTTTCGTGATCCATGCAGATTCGTCGATTTTTGCGGCCGCATTGGCCTCGCCCAACATTCTGTTGATTGTTGCCGACGACTTGGGTTATTCGGATCTTGGTTGTTACGGGGGTGAGATTGCCACACCGAATCTGGATCGGCTGGCGGCGGGGGGATTAAGATTTTCGCAAGCGTACAATACAGGTCGTTGCTGGTCATCACGGGCCTCAATTCTGACGGGTTATTACGCACAGCAGGTTCGCCGCGATGCACTTCCCCAGATGCCGGCGGCGGGGAGTGGCGGAATCAGGCCGGGGTGGGCCAAACTGTTGCCGGAAATGTTGAAGCCGCAAGGGTATCGCACCTATCACTCGGGGAAGTGGCATGTGGACGGCCCGCCGCTCAAGAATGGTTTCGATCGGTCCTATTCGCTTCAGGATCACGATCGATACTTTGCCCCCCGGCTTCATACCGAGGACGACAAGCCGCTCCCCGCCGTAGCACATGGGACGGGGTTTTATGTGACAACGGCCATTGCCGAACATACCGTCAAATGCCTGAAAGAGCATGCAGCGAAGTTCCGTGATCAACCGTTCTTTCAATATCTTTGCTTTACCTCGCCTCATTTTCCGCTGCATGCATTGCCCGAAGACATTGCGAAGTATCGCAAGCGGTATCTGGCGGGATGGGATGTCTTGCGTGCAGAGCGATTTGCCCGCCAGCGTCAACTGGGCCTGATCACCTCGGACTTGGCACCGCGAGCCGAGAAGACCGCCCCGCGTTGGAATCCCTCTGAGGAAGAACTTCAGCGGCGAGTGGGACCCGGCGAGGTCGGACGGGCGATCGCCTGGAGTGACCTGACTGACGAGCAGCGAGTTTTTCAGGCGGGAAAAATGGCGATTCATGCCGCCATGATCGACCGGATGGATCAGGAAATTGGCCGAGTCATCGAGCAACTGGTCGCGATGAATGCATGGGAAAATACGCTGATCATTTTTCTGTCGGACAATGGGGCGAGTGCCGAACAGATCATTCGTGGCGATGGCCATGACCGGACGGCCGCTCCCGGCTCGGCGGGTTCTTATCTGGGATTAGGCCCAGGCTGGTCGACCGTCTCGAATGCTCCCTTTCGGATGCACAAGTCGTGGGTTCACGAAGGGGGAATCTCAACTCCGTTGATCTTTCACTGGCCAAATGGTGTTACCGAAAAGGGTGCGGTGCGACATACTCCCAGTCATCTGATCGACTTGGTTCCGACGGTTGTCGAAGTAGCCGGTGCAAAACGAATCGAAACGTGGAACAACGAACCTGTACCTGTCGCACCGGGGACAAGTCTTGTTCCGGCATTCGCACGGGATGTGATTATTCCTCACGAATATCTCTGGTGGTTTCATGAAAACAATCGTGCGGTCCGCGTCGGAGACTGGAAGCTTGTCTCTTGGGGAACCGATCGTCCCTGGGAATTATTCAACATGAAAAACGATCGCAGCGAAACCAAAAACCTGATCGCCGATTATCCAGAAAAGGGGACCGAACTGGAACGCCTCTGGAACCAAAAACTAGCGGAGTTTCAAGAACTTGCAGGTCGTGATCTGCCAAAAGTTTCTCGCGACTAACTGTTTCTCGCGACTAACTGTTTCTCGCGACTAATAGTGTCCGGCGACTAACAGTGTCCCGCGACAAAAGGATTCGGGTTTCGTCACGACGGGACTTGGTTTGGATTTGTTTCGGGGAGGCTGTCTGGATGGATCCGATTGATTGCAGGCGTATGCCGTTTTGCAGGGACTAACGCCTGACCTCGAACAGAGCGTTCGTCGGCTGAACCATGTAATAATCATTCAGAGCGGTCGCACAGACTTTCCCTTCCGCATGCAGCTTCAGGACCACTTCTTTGAACATATTATGAACGGCCGCATGGCAACTCTCGTCGGGCCTTGGCTGCTGATGCTCAATCCACCAACTCGCCAATTGCAGCGTCGTGAGCCCCAAATTGATGGCCAATTGAGCGTAAGTTGCCTCAATCACGCGCTGCCGATCCAGTTCTGGAACTTGAGGAAGCGTCACATCGGTACATTTGCCGAGAATTTGGCAAAGGATCAGCGGGCTCAGGTAGCGCTGGTGCCGATGGTGCGACTCATAGACTTCACGCTCAGAAATTGGTCGAATCAATCCGTCAGGGGGAACCGCTTCCAGATCACCTGACCGAGCGAGTCCGACGACCGCCTCGAACGATTCCAGGGTGGCGTACTGTTCAAAATCGAGCGATTGCAGCGTGAATCGATTTGAATACGATTTCAACTTGTCGAGGCAAGCCTGACCCGCTTCGGCCAGTTGAAGCGGGTCGCGCGCATCGACAATCAAGAGTGCCCGATACGCTCCCGTCGGTGCTTCCAATTCCGCCAAAATGCGTTTCAGCATGTTGGTGGCAGCCGTGCCACTCGATGCTTCTGCAACCGTAATGCCGAGAGCTCTTTTGAGGCCGCCGGGCGAATCCGGCAACTGTTCCACAACCAGTTGAAAAGCCGGTTTCTTGCGAATCTTCGAGGACGAAACAACAATGCCACCGAACCGTGCATACTGTTCCGTTTGATACGGCGGCCCCGCCTGTTCGCAGGCCTTGAGGATCGATCTGATCAGGCCGACAACATTTCCCGCATCGACAGGCAATTCTTCGGGACGCAACAATCGTGATTGACGATGTTCATTCAGTTTTTCGGTGACTCGCTGATCAATCAAGCTTGGAAGGTCGATCTCGATCGGCGTCAGAGAACTCGGGGCGTGTTCCTGATAGCCCGAATCTGGCCAGGAAGCGAGCCAATCTATGACCCCCAGCTGGGCAAGCTTGTGACTTTCGCGATCCCATGCCGAGCCCGCCTGATTGATAATATGTCGTGGACGCAAATCGGCTTGCGGATCGCCTTTTAGATCGTAAAAGTTTTTTGCTCCCCAGGTCCGGCCCAGGGGGAACAGCGAGTCCTGGTTGATCCGCTGAGCGATTTCGGGGAGCGAGCCGAAACGCTGAAGCGATCTTTGCAACCGATCCTGAATCATCATCTGACTCGCCTTCGCATCGATTCCAGACAAGTTGAGCGAGAATTGGCGGATGCGATCCCAGCTCGACTGCGGGACCAGTTTCTGACGTGTCCATTCGATGAAAGTATCATCGACCCCGCTGGTGACGACCAGTAATCGTGGACAGATATCCAGCAGGGCATGAGTGGTCGCTGACCAGCTTTGCACCTGATCTTCGGTCAGTGTATCCACCTGATCGAAGCAGAGAATGAACGAACGTTGCCGGAATCCGGCCAACTGACATAAAACCTTGATGACTTCTTTCATCTGTTCGAGATCGAGTGCGCAGCCGTCTTCCCTTAATTCCGGCCCTTTCAACCCCAACTGCAACGCCTCGTCCAGATCGAGAAAATTTCCGGATAACCAGCGTTTTGCTAACAGAGCTCGACCAGTACCAGGACGACCATTCAGTTGTCGAAACAGATCATCGAACAGTAACCACAAGACACGGTAAATCGAGGTCTCTCCCTCCAGCCGATTCACCATCGTCTCGTAGGCTTGATATGCGGTCTGTAAATCCACTCCCTGAGAAAGTTTCTTCAAGTCCAACGCGTGATTGATTGTGGCACTGATCAATCGGTAAAGCCGTGTCTGGCCCGGCGATTTTGCCATTCCTTTCGTCAGAATACTGAGAGACGTTCGCAGGATCGTCCGCAGGATATCGGCCGGTCCTGCTTGCAGATTCAGCAAGTAAATAAAAGGATATTTTTCCTGCCGCGCCCACTCGCCGAACCGTGCCAGCAGATGACTCTTTCCAACACCCGGCGGCCCGGTCACAACGACCCCACTCCCCATCTCGGGATTTTGGGCCGCCTTTCGGGCGCGGAGGGTTAATTGTTCAAAAGCCTCGGCATGGATTGCTGGAACATCGTTGGTGAGCGAATCCGTTTGAGTCACTCGGTTTTCATCGAATGGATTCGTATAGCGGAGATGTTCAGCGAACATTTCCAGTGTGGGTTCCGACGGGGACATGACAATCGCCTTTTGCGAGTTTTATGTTGAACTGATCCTCTGATCTTCAATATGATTTCAATGCGATTTTTTTTGCACGAGCAGATGCGGAACATGGTCGACCACCAGAGCAGCCGCTCGTTCTTCATCCGTCAAACCAAAACGACCTTCCATCAGGCTGAGTGAATAACGACCTGATTGACGAAGTTTGAGGATTTCCTGATCAAAGACCGCTCGAGGGTATTGTTTCAACGCGGGCCGAAGATCGACGAGACTGGCATAGTGACGAAGTCCGAGTTTTCCATCTAACAGGGAAAAGGCCGTATCAAAATCTCTTTCAAAAAGACGAATATCCATGCTCGCCGAATTCTCGATCGGCGGGGCAGGATTACTGGATGCGGAATCAGATCTGGAGGAGAAGTCGGGTGAGGAAGGAGCGCCCGTACCGATCACATCGATCGAGAGAAAAAGCCCCCACTTCTTTGCCACTTTCAGAGCACCGAATCCGGGAGGGAGCGACTTGTCGCGGATCATTCGTTCGATTGCGGCATGCAGTCGTGGCCGGAGTAAAGGGTGGAGACTCTTTTGGTTGACCAGCTTATCGACGGTCAACAGCTGATTCTCGTTCGTCCGAAGTTTTTCGAGGGCGATTCGCCACAACGCGGGGGAGTTCGCTAATAACTCGTCATCACCGGTTAGACCGAGGGGAGCATTCGGATCACCGAGAAACGAAACGATCACTTGTGACTGGAAGGGTTCGGTCTTAAGGACTTTTTCACGAATGGCCGGCGTCAGCGGGGTTCCCGCCAGTTCCACGAGTCGAGTCCAGGTCGCTGGATAGGACGTGCCACCGATCGCTTTTAAGCTGTGCAAGATTTTCACGGCATCTTCCGCCCCGCGAATCTCGGCGGGGGGGAATCGTCGGTCTTGCAGCAGGAGGTCCCGCTTTTTTGCCGTTCCTGTCGAAGCCAGCTGTACAAAGTCATATTCGTGTCGGTGATCGAATTCGGAAAGCCAGCGAGCGAGAAACGGCGGCTGGAGATCTTTTGGCAATTGCCGCGCCAAAACAGACAGCTTCACTTCCGGAGCTTCCGCATGACAGGTGGCCTGAATCAATCTTCGCAAAAACGAATCGCTACAAACGACCTCGGGAAAGTCCTGCTTTAAGGCAATCCAGGTTTGGGATTGCGTCACAAATTCTCGCACACTGTCGGCAAAGGGCTGTTGCCGCGTCGCCTGCTGAATCAGGTCGGCAGAATCATTTTCATTGATCAGATCAAGCAGTTCTGGCCAGGAGGTGGGGGTGGGCGGTTTCTCTGTGACCGCTTTTGCCTGCAGAGCCGCCACCAACTTGTGACTCAACTCGACCTCAGGAAGCGGAAACTGCACGTCATGCAGGGCCAGCCGCTGTTTTTTACCGCTCCCTGTTAACATCGGTGACAGTCCTGCGGGAAGACGATCGATGTGTTGGGGCCAGTATTGGTCGACGAGTTTTTTGAATGCAGGAACAAGCGGTTGCGTCAGCTCGCTTAACAACGACATCGGGACTGCCGCTGAACATCTGCGGGCAACGAGTAATTTCAACACTTCCGTCGACTGCGAGGCCGCTTCGAGATCTTCCTTGAGCAGAAGTGGACTCGCGAGTTCGCCAGAAAAAACCGCGATGATCCGTTTTTTTGCGATTGGTTTTTGGAGTGCCTGTTGTGCATCGTCGGCTGTCAGGCCAGGAACGTGTTCGAGCAATTCCGCGAGACTCAGTCCGATTGAACTTGTTTGCCGTCGCTGTTCCAGTACGCCGATCAGGGTCTGCGCGACCACGGAAAGGGGATCGAGCCGATTGGATTTTCGGGGCTTTTTTGTCGTTTCCGTCATCACACCCTCAAAATGAACTGAAAAAAGGGGATCACTGAGCACTCGATTCCCATCATCGATCTGATCCTGCCAGATTCCTACGACCTATCTTGCGTGAGTTAGCCAACGATGGTCAAGTAGCCGAGTTCAAAAAATCGAGCGGCAGGCTTTGCTGCTAGTGTTCGGAAAGTCTCGGTTCAGAATTCGGTTCTCTGTAATGACCAACCGGTTCCAATCGACTAGAGTCTGTTGCGAGGGATCAATCCGCTAGCGAATCCCGTTGCGACGATGAGGTTGGATGACAAATTCCACGAGAGAACCAGATCGAGGCGAATCAGAGAGTCGATGGAATTTGAGCAAGTTTTGAGTCGCGGATGATCACCTTAAGACCTGTTTTCGATCAAATCATCGCTCCAGAGGGGAGTTCATCAGATGTGTTCCTTGCCATGGAATCGGACCCATTTTTTCCCGACATTGATCGCGATCAGTTGTCTGTTCGTGTCGAATGAGACAAACGGACAGCCCCCTGCCGGTAAGCCACCGTTATTCGCGCCTGACCCGATCGCGGTGACGCGACAGGGACCTGGCTGGCGATTTCCTCAGGATGGCTGGATCGTGGTTCATATCGAGGGAACCCCTTATGAACGCGGTTATCAGCATGGTAAGTTGCTGGCACGTGAGATTGTGGAGTATTGCCATACCATCTCCAAACTTCGCAGCGTCCATGCACCGGATACCGCCTGGCACGATTTGCGATTGTTCGTGAATGCGCTGTTTCTCAGGCGATTTGACAACGAGTACCTGCGGGAAATGCAGGGGATTGCCGACGGAGCGGCAGCAGCGGGGGCCAAACTGGAAGGTCGGCTGTTGGATCTGATTGATATTGTGGTGATCAACTCGGATATTGAAGTTGGGTTTCTGGAATCGGCTCTCGAAGGGACTGCGAGTGGGGTCGATGCCGAGAAGTTTCGAGGTCGGCATGGTTCCCCTCATCGAGCGACCCGACAGGAACGCTGCAGCGCCTTTGTGGCGACCGGTCCGGCAACCGCCGACGGCAAGATTGTGGCAGGACATATCACCATGTCCGATCTTTCGAACGTCCGTTTTTTCAATGTCTGGCTTGATATTCAGCCTTCGCATGGACACCGCATGGTCTTTCAGACCTTTCCTGGAGGAATTCAGAGCGGCCTGGATTATTACATTAATGACGCGGGACTGATCATTTCCGAAACCACGATCGATCAGACCAAATTCAATCCGCAAGGGGAAATGCTCGCCTCACGCATCCGTCGTGCCATTCAATATGCCAGCTCGATTGATCAGGTTGCCGAAATCCTGACTTCGTCCAATAACGGTCTTTATACGAACGAATGGCTGCTAGGAGACATCAATACGAACGAGATTGCGATGCTCGAATTGGGGACCGAGGCGTCCCGAACCTGGCGTAGTAGCCGGAACGAGTGGGTTGCCGGAACGACCGGTTTTTATTGGGGCTGTAACAACGTCAAGGACCTGGGTGTCTTCAAAGAGACGGTGGCGGACTTCCGAGGGAAACCCGCGAATTTGGTACTGCACCCGAATTTACGGGATCAGGCCTGGATCAAACTCTTTCGGCGCAATCAGGGGCAGATTAGCGAGGCGTTTGGCTTCGAAGCGTTCTCGACACCACCACTGGTGGGATTTCCGTCCTGTGATGCCAAGTTCACAACGGCCGCAATGGCTCGTGACTTAAAGAGTTGGGCCCTGTTTGGTCCGCCGCTGGGTCGAACCTGGCTCCCTTCCGAAAGTGACCGTGAACAACAGCCGTCGATTCAACCGCTCGTCGCTCATGATTGGACTTTGATCGATGTCAAATCCGTGGTCCTACCACTCAGAACAGAGGATGCTGACGAGCCGTTGGCCGCAAGCGATCTCGAGGCGTTTCCGAAAAAGGATGAGCCGCTGCATGTTGAATTCGAGGCGCGGCACCCGTTTGCCTGGCGGGGAACACTGCTACCAGCGACTGATGCGGATCTTTGGTTGGCAGCGGCGTTCGCAGAATATGAAAAGGTGGTCGCCCTGGAACACGCGGTCGTCTTTCACAATGAACCTCTGATCACCCCAAAACCCAAATCGATCGCCCACGATGAGGACGATGAGGCGGATGAGGGAGACGGAACGGAGGTTGATTCGCCAAGAAACAGCCCGCTTGCCGAAATCTCTCGCGAAGGAAACGACTTAGTCGGATTGGCATTATTTCAACACGAATCGAAATGGCTGACCGCCGTCAGGCGAGTTGGTCATGATATTCCGCTCACGAAGATACAGGCCGACCCAACAAACGGGGACTGGTATCGGATTGCAGCGGGGAAGGGGGTTATGCTGCTGGCAGCGTTACGAGACCAGATCGGGTTAGACGGTTTGATGCAATCTCTGGATGAATTCGGGCAGTCGCACGCTGGCAAGCCGGTTAGTACCGAGCAGTTCCGTAACCACCTGCAGCAGACTGCCGGGGCCGATGCCGTGGCAACGCTGGATCGCTGGTTAACGGCAGAGATGAGTCTGGAATTTCAAAAGGGAAATCCCTGGACGATTTTTTCCTACGAAGTCGAGCCCGATCGAGCCCTGATCGTTTATGGGACGAAACACGACCGTGCTGCGCAGAAAGAGGCCGCACTGCATCTGCAGACCGAGGTTGTCCGTCGGTTTACGAATGTTCAGCCCACGATCAAATCCGATCATGAAGTGACCGACGAAGAACTCCGTTCACATCACCTCCTGCTCGTGGGATCTCCCCGCACGAATCAAGTTAGTGCCGTCATCTTAGAAAAAACCTCTCGATTCCCGGTCAAGTTCGGACAACAGTCGTTCTCGGTCGCTGGTCAGCGGTTTGCGCATCCCGAAACCTGGGTCATTGCCGTCGGAGATAACCCGCTCAACCCGCGCTTTTCCGCGGTGATGTTCACAGGTTTGAATGCCGCATCCACCTGGCAATCGGTCCGAAATTTGCCGGAATCCAGTGAGCCTGACGCACAGATCATTTTGCATTCGGCGGGAAAACGCGTCCGCAAGTTTCACCTGCCTCATGACCACTGAGGGCAAACGCGTTCGTCATCATTTTCGCTTGGAAAAGGGGGAATCGCTTGTTCGATGGACACGCTGCCACGCGAAAAAAGCATGACGGGTGGGTATAGAAAAGCAAGCATGAACGGTATCGGCCAGTCATGCTTGCGGAACGCAGGCTGAGGCCTCAGTCACGGACTTCCGCCCAGATCACGAGTTCCACTGCAGCGTTGAGGGGAAGCTCATTGGCACCCACGGCGATCCGTGTGTGCTTGCCCGCCTCGCCAAAAGCCTGGACCAGCAGTTCCGATGCGCCGTTGATCACCTGCGGCTGCCGGGAAAAACCGTGGGCCGATTGGACATATCCTTCGACCCGAACAATACGAACCACTCGTTCCAGACTTCCCAGGCAAGCCTTGATTTGTGCCAGGCAGTTCAAGGCACACATGCGCGCTGCATGAAAGGCCTGCTCTTCATGCAGCTCACTGCCAACTTTCCCTTTAAACATCAGTTCTTTGCCAACCATTGGTAATTGACCGCTGGTCACCACCAAATTGCCAGTCTGCAGGACGGGAAGGTAAAAGCCGACCGCCTCGGGTGCTGTGGGGAGCACGTGGCCGTGCTGTAACAAGCGGTCTTCGACACTGCTAGTCATGTTTTCCGTTCAGTTAAGAGAAAGATCGGATTTTCGTGGAGAATTTTGAAATCGCAGGTTTCGCAACTCTGTTAGGAATCGTACGAGGTCAGAAATCGTACGAGATCCGCAACAGCTGATCAATCGGCGGTCCCTCGACGACCTTCTTTTGTCCCCCCGGCCACGTAATGGTGATTCGCTGGATCGAATCCTCGTGACCCAGACCGAATGTGGCGATGCTTTCGCTTTGAGAAAGGTAACTGCGGGTCGGCATGATCTGACCGACTAATTTTTCCTTCGCGGTTTCGACCACGATTTCCGCACCGATTGCGGAACGATTCCCTTTTGGTCCCGCCACATCGACTCGCACCCAATGATGGGCCAATTTTTGATCGTTTCGAAGCAATCGGGGGGGAGAATTCACCGCCGCAAATAAGAGATCCAGGTCTCCATCACCGTCAATATCGGCGACGGCCGACCCCCGCCCCACCATCCGTTTCAGAAACTCTTCGCCACATTTGGCTTTCGGAACCGATACAAATTCCGTTGGAGATTCGGGGCCACAGTTCCAGAAAAAGTGTGGTGGCTGTGCATATTGCTGGCTCACCTGCACCTTATTGATTTCATTTTCCAAATGGCCATTGGTTCCAATGATGTCAGGACGCCCGTCCAAATCGACATCGACAAACAGGGTGCCAAATTTGAGCTCGAGTCGTGATTGCGGGCCAATTCCCGTCGCATTCGCCTCGTCAACAAAATCCATGGTGTCCCCCCGTGTCACATACAGAGCGGTCATTTCATTCGAGAAATTGCCGATCAGAATGGCCAGATGTTCACCGTTACGAAAACGAGTGGAATCAATCCCCATCGCCCCCCGTGCGTTGCCTTGCTGGTCAAAAGCGACGTTATGCAGGATAGCAACTTCTTCAAATGTTCCATCCCGTTTGTTGTGAAACAGGAAATTTTGAACGGTGTCGTTGGCAACAAAAATATCGAGAAAACCATCGCGATCCGCATCAACAAAGGTCGCCCCCAGTGACTTGCCGACAGCGACATCTTTCCTCGCCGGGTTCGTCACCCGCAGCCCTGCCGCGAGTCCGACCTCGGTAAATGCTCCGCCATCGTTGCGGTACAGATAAGCAAAAGAGCCAGGGAAATTTTGGGGTCGGCCGTAGGCCCGTTCTCGGCCGGTTAAGGTAAACGGTTGCGCTTTATCGAACTCACGGGTCCACTTCACATAGTTCGCCACGAACAAGTCCAAATCACCATCGTTGTCATAATCCAGGAAGCCGCAGCTGGTGCTCCATTCCTCTTGATCACCAGCGATTCCCATTTTTGCAGTGACATCGACAAATTTTCCCCCGTCGTTCCGAAACAGATAATTGGGCCCTACCGCCGAGAAGAAAATGTCAACGTCTCCGTCGCTGTCATAGTCCCCGACAGCAACTCCCTGGCCATAGAAGGTCACATCCAATCCCACTTCTTTCGTGACATCCGTGAACCGACAGTCGCCGTCGTTTCGGAACAGCGACTGAGTTGGCTGGGGGCCAGCGGGTCGGTCGTCCCAAGGCCAGCGACAAGAATTCACGAACAGCAGATCCTGATCCCCGTCGTTATCATAGTCGAGAAACGCACAAGCCCCCCCCATCGTTTCGGGAAGCAGTTTTTCGCCCGCGGCACCACTGTCATGCTGAAACTCGATTCCGGCCAGGGCCGTGATATCTTGAAACGGCATTTCCGGGATTTCCAACGCGGGGGCTTTTCGCGTTTCGGGTAATTCGAACTCGGTCACGATCTTGATCTTAGCTGGCCGTTGGTTCATGGTCCAAAAAGCGATGCCACCCCCGATGACGAGCAACGTCAGGATGAGGCTGGCGGACCAGACAAATGCCCGACCAACCACGGCGTCGTCTCGTTCTTCTTCCTGCAGCGGTTGATTCATCAGTCCTCTTTCTGTTCGACCGAGACCTGCGCATCGGAAATCGGCGGAACTTCGGCGAGTCCGGGAGCCAACGACCGATTGAGCGAATAGATCACAATCGGTTCCGATGCCTTCGCAGCAGCGGGATATTTGACTTTGGCTTTCTGCTGAGCCAAGTCACGAGCATTGTCGTCCGGCTTATAACGTTCGTGCAGCTTGCCATGCTCTTTCGAGGCCTGTTCGTGACGGGCCACGCTCTCTGGATCACCTCGTTTTTCGGCGATTGCCTTGAGTTCGAGATGAATCTGCCGCAACCCGTAATGGGCGGCAACGTTTTCCGAGTCCAGCTTCAGCGTCCGCTCATACTGGGTCGCCGACTCTTGCAGCAGTTTCTGTCGAATCGACATGCGGGCCTCGTCACGAATCTGTTTGGCCTGTTCGAATAGAGTTTGCCCCAGCAGATTAATGACTTCGTAGTCCATGCTGAAGTCGAAACCCCGTTCTGTCCGCTGGGGAGTTTTGTCTTCGAGAACAGATCGAAATGCGGTTTCCGCTTCCTCTAGCCGCCCTTGCTGCAGATTAATAATCCCGGTTAACCAAGAGATCGTCCAGGGTGGGGCAGGGGGATCGGTGAATTGGGAAGCGCGGCTGATCGCAGAGGTCGCTTCGTCAAGCAGCCCCTCTTCAAAATAAGCACGGGCGATATTTAAGGCCCCGTCATAGCGTTTGTTGTCGGGTAGCTGCTCTAATCGCGTAAACGCTTCATCCGCCTGTTTCAACTCAGCACGCCCCTTGAGGAACAGTCCAATCCCGTAGTCATTCCAGCGTTGCCAAAGGGGAATTTCCACTTTGGGGTTTTCCACGACGGTGTCGCTTCCTTCAATCGGGAACGTGATCTTGTCGACGGCAAGTGTCGTGACAGGCAAGTCATTGGAGTAAGGCTTCCCTGGCTGGTGTCCACGAATGGGCGCATCGCCCGGCTTGGCCTGACTGGTAAAGTAGTCGGTATAGATCTTGTCAAACTTCCGATACTGCAGCTTGACCTCGACAGTGATGGGCTGGGTGACATCCGGGGGGACAGGCAGACTGTAATGTATGGTGCTCGCCGCACCAGGAGGAATCTGATTGTTGTAAAGCGGGGTGAAAATATCCTGGGGATTGCGGCGATCGATTCGATTGCCGTCTTTGTCGAGCATAAAAATATTAATAAAGTGCGACCACGGATCGACTTCTTTGTGCTCATCCATCCCGCCGCTCCGTCCAATCACCTTATCGCCACTGGTCACCGTCACATCCAGCCAGACTTCATTGGAATCGGCAGTCCCCTGGGTGAATGGATGTCCTACCTTCAGTGTACGAACCACCGTTTCCAACAGGTACGTCTGGCCGGGTTTCAGTTTCGGAACCTCAGGACGTAAGGGTGCAATGAGCGTTCCGTCGATTTCGCCCCCTTCTTTCAGGCCGAAAATGTCGACGCGCAATTTCTCTTTGAGGAAATCTTGATGAGCAGTCATGGCCACCTGATCATTCTTCAGCCAGGCCAGACCGGTATTGGCACCGGGGAACTGATGGCTATGAATACTGGGCTGCTTCACGCTGGCAAACAGCTTGGCCCCAAAGTCATTAGACTCCTGCAGTGGCATGTGGCAGCCATTGCAGTTCTGAACCGCCTTTTCCGGGTAGTAAAAGCTGCGTGCCCCATGCCCCGAAACACCGCTTAAAAGATACGTATCGTGGTGATTTTGCCCGCGCAGAAACTCTTTATAGTGATTGAGTGCATACGGGAGATGAACTTTGTGGCAGGTCGAGCAAAAATCGGCGGACTTATGGAATTCTTTGAGAAATGTCTTTTTATGCAGAGCCGGTTTGGCTTTAACAAGCTGCTGATTAACCCATTGCAATGCCGCATTATCGCTGAACGCGAAAGGATAATGCTCAGGCTCTTCAATCGTGAAGTCGGCATTCCCTCGAGTGCTGTTGATGTGGGTGATCGCATGACAGGCCGTACAGGTGATCCCCGCCTGCGAGGTGGGGTGATTGACATCATCAAACTGAGGGTCGTCAAACGCACCGCTGAAGAATGGGACCGGATCATGGCAACCGGCACAGAATCGCGCACCACGAACATCGCCGTCCCGTTTGAATGAAACCTCTCGAGTCTCGCGAACACTGGCCAGATAGGCGGGATTATTGAAAGAACTCAAGTGATGCGAACTATGGAACCAGCCTTGATAGGCATCCTCGTGGCACTTCAAACAATAAGCGTCATTCATCAGCGCCGAGGCCGGAATGAAGTTTCCGGTGGATGTTCGTGAAAGCGAAGGGTAAAAGTACTTATCCGAGCCCTCTTTGGGTCCCGCCTGGTTCCACTGACGGGGGTCCTGGTTGTGCAGCAGAATCATGCCACCGGCGGCGACTGCCACCCCCCCAAGATAGCCAGCCCCCAGTTTCCACCTGATTTTTGGCCCCGACAAACGGTGCAGCCAATAGAGCCACAGACAAAAGAGTGGTGCAGCGATATGAGCCCAGTAGACAACCGAACGAGTGACGGCATTCTTAATCACGAAGACCGAGCCTGATCCCCCCAAATCAATTCTCATCAGCAACAGCCCGCTGATCAGCAGAATCAGACTTCCTACAAACAGCGCATAACCCACCCGGATCGCTCGCTTGTTCTTGCGCAGTCGCGTGTTAAACAGATGAATGAAGACAAATATCAGAAAAGGGACGAGCAAGACGATGCCGAGGGCCAAATGCCCGCCAAACATCAGCATGTAGAACCAATTCTCGTAAGTACGCCCCGAGTTCCAGCTCAGAAACGTCACAGAAGCGAGATAGACCGAGTTGGCACCAATCAGGCCAATCAGACCGAAAATGACCCACATGAGGATTCGCAGCCGGGGGCCAACAGCAGGAATTACCACGGCTCGGGGAGGCCGAGGCAATGGGGCGAATTGAGTCGTGGACATACGGATGCTCCGTCGAAAAGCGGGAATCATACGGGGATCGCCAACGAGATATCCCGTCAGGAATCAACCTCTGTGAAAGACCGAGTGGGGAATTGGGCAACGGAATTTGTGTCAGCCAGGATCGGCAAGACACCTGACAGGACACACAGAAACGTCATCTCGTTTCCGAAAACTCAGGACCATTGCGGCGGACGCTCGAGCCGAACGCTGTCGGGAGATTTCCGATCCAGGTCGGATCTCGGCTCGACGCCGACCCAAATCTCTTCGGTCACCGCAATGCGTTGACAATCGAGACAGAGATCCTTGAGGGGCGAGCAAATTGAAAAGGGCTGTGGCTGGTCCATGGGGATCGCCGGAGCCTGATGACAAGCGGGGCCGAAACATTCACGGGGTTTTCGACGATTCTCTGGATGAATCAAGGTTGTCTCTGGATGAATCAAGGTTAAGTCCGTTGGATTCGTTTCGTGAGCCGGAACCAAAAAACCTTTCTCGGCCTCCATACCATACAAATAATCGCCGCAGGAAGCCGCTGCGACGTTCAACGTCAGGCTGAAACAGACCACAAGCACGAAACGGACGATCCAACAGGGCGTAAAGAAACCGAGGACCGGACCGGACGGGAACCGACCAAGAGACAGTGAGACTCGATCTGGTAACGGGAAACGCATTGCGTCAACTTCAGGAAGAGCAACAAAAAGCCTGCTGAACCTACGTAATGTAGGCGACGATCGTTGGATCCGCAAATAATTCCTCGCTAAACCGACTTTTATTGCCAGAGGAAAATGCCTCAAACGGTAAAAAGCGGAGGGCAG
>JBIKZJ010000419.1:0-5555 GCA_044354755.1 Schlesneria sp.
ACCCCAGCGTCATCAGCGGTCGACCCAGGATCCCGGCCAACGTTTCCCGGTCGAGGTCTGGCCGTTCCAGATCGATCTCGACCGCGCATTCCGGGCACAATCGCGAATGCGGTTCGACCCACGCGAAACAACCTTGGCAAAGGACCAGCAAGTTCGGCATTCGCAAAACCAAAAAGACAAAAACAATCCCTACGAAATTATGGAGCATACCGCCGGAATTTTGAAGAGCCCGAACAAAAAACGGTTCAACCACAAACCCGGTGCGCGAGGTACAAATCCTTTCCTCTGCAGCTATCAGGACCCCACAGACCATGAACGCCAGACCCGGCTGGCTTGACCGGTGTCACGGGATCATTCATCCTTCGTAACATGATCCCACCTGTCACCATCATCATCGTGCATCCGCGTGAGCGACGCTCAAAATGCACTGTCCAGCCGCTGCGCCAACAGCCCGGTTTTCAGTTCTACAAACATCCCCGCTTTCCCCAGCAACTGACGGGATATGTTCGTCTCGGGCTGGGTGGACCGGTCCTCAGTACCGCCGACCAGGATTCCGGCCTCTTGGTGCTCGACGGAACCTGGCGCTGGGTGGAACCGATGGAACGACTGGTCGCAACCCTTCCCATTCGCAGCCTCCCACCGCTGACGACTGCTTACCCTCGGTCCTCAAAGGTGAGCGACAACCCTGACGGCGGACTGGCCACGGTCGAAGCGATTTATGCTGCTTACCGTTTACTGGGACGCGATACAACGGGGTTACTCGACCACTATCGTTGGGGAGAATCGTTCGTCGACCTGAATCGCTCGTTCTGGCCACAGGGAATCGACGAGTCGCTTGGTTCGCCGCCGAAATCACTTGATCACCCACAGACTGAGCCACCCACCGCGTGAATCACCCACCGCGTGAATCACCTACCGCCAGAGCCATAAATCAGGCCCGCGGCATTTCCCCGCGAAAGATTCCAGCGCGATCCCCAAACCTTGGTGATGACGCCGATACCGACCTGTTTTCTCCCATCGAACACCAATCCACCTGTGATCAATAAGAGAAAACAGGGCTTGATGTCGATGAACCCCTCAAGCCCTGCATACGACTCTTTCAACGGTCCCCGGTCGACGGTTCCCGGTCCCCGCTCGAAACCAATTCACGCACCTTACGCCAGCTCGCCACGAACAGTTTCCAGCAGTTTCTTCGTCAGCTTGATGCCGTCCGCTTCGCTGTGCTTGGAACCTTCGTATTCGATACCGATCCAACCTCGGTAACCGTACGACAACACGATCTGCAGCATTCGTCGGAAATCCGTTTTGGTTTCATTTCCGTCGGCGTCAAATTCGTGAGACTTGGCACTGACACCCTTGGCAAATGGCATCAGCTCTTCCGTCCCCTTGTAACGGTCGTAATTCACATTGTTCGCCACCCGGAAATTGCCAAAGTCAGGAAGCGTACCGCAGTTCGGATTGTTGACGGTGTGAATCGTCGACGAGAGCCAGGTCCCGTTGGACGACAGCCCGCCATGATTTTCCACGATCACACCAATCTGATGCGTCGCCCCGAATTCACTCAGTCGTCGCAAACCATCCGCCGCCAGCTTCATCTGTTCGTAATAATTGCCGCTCGATTGAGCATTCACGCGAATCGAATGACAACCCAGGAACTTGGCCGCTTCGACCCACTTCTTGTGGTTGTCGACCGCTTCCAGTCGCTTCTTCTCGTCAGGATCCCCGAGCGCCCCTTCGCCATCGCACATAATCAGCACATTCGTGACGCCGTGATCCGCCGATCGTTTCTTCAATTCCCCCAGGTAGGCGGCATCTTTGGCCTTATCTTTGAAGAACTGATTGACGTATTCGATCGCCTCAATCCCGAATTCGGTCTTGGCGATCTTGGCGAAGTCGAGCGAATCCGCTTTTTTATCGAAAAACGTCCGGTGCAGTGACCATTGAGCCAGAGAAATCTGGAAGGGCAAGGCTTTTCCGTTCGGAGCATCTGCAGCGAGCAGGCTGGGGGCGAACGAAGCCACACCGGTCGAGGCGATCAATCCTGCCGATGCGGACAGGAAATGGCGACGAGATAAAGACAGTGACATGAAGATTCCTCTGGAAATTCGAACAAAAAAGTCGGCGAAACGAGCATCGTCTCTGTCAGAATCTATATCGCATGCACCCACGTTTGAAAACCGTCACGCCGGGTCAACCGACCGGGTAATCGTTCACAGTTCGGGGACTGGCTCATTTTTCCCGCGACAAAGTGAAGATCTGCCAAATCCCCCAAACCATTCATTCATCGTTTGGCCGGGAAAACTGTGCCTGTCACCCCTCACTTCGCTGTGAACGGTTACACCGACTGGACTTCCTGCTGACACGACAAAAACGGAATGGGAATCAGGACGAGGTGAACCAGAAATCACCCAAACCATACGAATAAGACTCGCCAAACAATCCATTCAGAAACTCCCTGCATCCGGGCGAATCGGAAGAATCTCATGGTGTGATGTGTAGAAGTCTGCCAGTTTTCCGGTCCTGAACCGTGAACCAGAACGCCCCCAGTCCAAATTCGCTCGGTCAAATCCGGGTTATCCCGGTAATCCGCCGTAAAAAATGCGACTGGCATCCGAGTTGGAAAGTGAGTTATACTCTTCGCAAGACGGCGCCGATGATTCAGCAGGCGACCTCAGCATGCATGACAAGACGGGGATCGAAACGGATGGCAAGTAACCTTTCAAAGAATCTGGTCTTCGGATCGTTTGCTGCCGCTGGCGGTGTTGCCCTGCTGTCGCTGCTCGACCTGGTCCTCAAAGTCCCCTTCGCAGGGTCCGTCACCATGGATGTCCTTTTTATCCTCAGTGCCGTAATCGTCGGTTACCTCGGCTGGGACGCATATAAGGATCTCGGTTGAGATCGACTTCATGGCTCGGTGACCAACTCGATCCTGTGGCATTGAGCCTCGAACCCCCTGATCCTTTTGAACGCGCCGATGATCGGCCGGCTGTCGTGATTGCCCCAGCCACTGCGATCTCACCCGAGATACCCCGATCTCACCCGAGATACCCCATGCGAGAACCCGGAGAGAGAACCCGGAGAGAGAACCCGATCCCTCATTGGGATCGGCCAAAAATCGGCTAAGCTTGTGGCCCCCGATCGCAAACCAAACGATCGGAAACCAAAACAGCTCAAATCAAACAGTCTCGTCCACCGTCGCTTTGGTGTATCCCAACCCGCGAATCACTTCCAGAACTTCGCTCCACGTCGGAAACATCCGACCGTTCTTCCGCTTGTATTCGTCGATCGCCTTCATGAACTCGACTTCGTCTTGCGAATAATCCCGCTCACACGTCGTCGGATCGATCATCTTGCGCCGCTGAACTTTAGGACGGGGACTCATCGTTCGTTCCGGTTTGTCGCTGGCGGAATCTTTTAAGGAACTTCGGTCAGAATTACCAATCCGGCGATTGAGCAAACGGCGGTCGATGGCAGCACCCGCTTCGAATTCACTGATGTCTAACATACTTGTATCAAACCTCAACCGAGGGGAAGTAAAAAAGAGAAAAGCGAGCCATGCGGTCCGTCGCATCGTGTCGCTTCCATAGACTCTGACTTCCGAAGTATGACCTCAACTTTTTCGATTGCGTCGAGAGTTTAGGTTACGAAACCGGGTTCAATTGAGGAAACTTTGCCGGTTCGTCGAATCTGACGATTACAGCGATTTTAACCGGGAATCATCCAGGTCAGCACGTAAGCTTGCGCAAGCGTTAACGCACCGACCAGCGCCGCCAACACCACGCTATGCAGAAAGACAAAACGAAGGATTTTTCCCTCACCCCCCTTTTGTTCCGTCGCCACCGCCGCCACCACAATGCTTTGCGCATCGATCATTTTGCCCATGACACCTCCCGTACTGTTCGACGCCACAATCAGAATCGGGTTCAAACCCAACTGTTCTGCGGTGATCCGTTGCAAACTGCCAAACAGCGCGTTCGACGACGTGTCACTGCCGGTCAATGCGACCCCCAGCCAACCCAGCAGCGGGGCAAAGAACGGATACCACGGACCCGTTTGCGTAAACGCCAGACCCAGTGTCGCGTCACTCCCCCCATACTTGGTGGTGAACGCCAGCGCCAGCATCGCTGCAATCGTGAACAGAGCCCACCGCATTTCCCAGACAGTTCGACCAAACTGGCTGACAAATTCCCACGGAAAAATTCCCAGCCACAGCGCCGTCAGGATCGAGGCCAGAAAGATGCCGGTTCCGGTCGTCGATAGCCAGGGAATTTCCAGAATCGCCTTCTCAGGCTCTGCCGCACGATCTAACCCAGGCGCAACCGCAGCAACCGGGACGGTTCGATAAACGACCTGATGCAATCGAGGTATCGGCAAAGAAAATTTCGTCCATCCCGCCAGCACATTCGGCTGCGAGGCGGTTCCGCCATCAAGGGTCGTCTTGACCGAGGGCCAACCCCAGGCAAACACCAGCACCGACAGAAAGACCCAGGGGACCCACGCTTTGATCAGTTGACTACGGGTCAAAGGAGGCTCAGTCAGCTCGCCCGTTGTGGTTTCATCGGGAAAACGCCAGATTTCCCGTGGCTGCCAGAATCGCAGCATCACCGCCAGCACGATCAAGGATCCCAGCCCACCGACGACATCGACCAGTGCCGGTCCGTGAAAATTGGCCATCACGAACTGCAGCGAGGCGAATGTTCCGCCGCAAACCACCACCGCCGGCCAGCAGCCGATCAGACCCCGCCAACCCGACATCACCACCACGAGCCACGCGGGGACAATCAACGAAAATAACGGAAGCTGACGCCCCGCCATCTGGCACAACTGCATTTCATTCAGCCCGGAAACTTTGGCCAGTGTGATAATCGGTGTTCCGAGCGCACCAAAGGCCACGGGTGAAGTATTCGCGATCAGCGCCAATCCAGCGGCATACAGGGGCGAGAAGCCCAGTCCGATCATCAAGGCGGCACAAATCGCCACCGGTGTCCCGAAGCCAGCGGCCCCTTCGATAAACGTTCCGAAGCAGAACGCAATCAGTAACGCCTGCACTCGACGATCTGGAGAGAGCGCCGCCACCGATCGTTTCACAATTTCAAATTGACCACTTTTAACCGTCAAATGAAACAGAAACACCGCCGCAACGACAATCCACCCAATCGGCAGCAAGCCAAAACAGGCCCCATATCCCGCCGAGGCCATCGCCACACTGGCGGGCATCCCAAACCCGAAAACCGCAACCGCCAGTGCGATTAGCAATCCGACCAGCGCCGACTTGGCCGCATCCAGGCCGGCGGCGAGTAACCCCAATAGCGCAATAATTGGCAATCCGGCCAGCAATGTCGAAACCAGCGGCGAACCGACCGGATCGTAAACCTGTACCCAACTCATTGGCGATCTTTTCCTGAAAAAACGCGAACTGACCGGAGACGCATCCCTTCAGTCGGCCAACCACCTCCGCTGTCGCAACCGGCACCATACCGGCATCGCAACGAGAATCGCGGCCGAGCGAACGGGTTTCCGATTGTGTCGATCCCGTCAGGTTGGATAGAATATCT
>JBIKZJ010000354.1:0-6810 GCA_044354755.1 Schlesneria sp.
CCTGACGCAAGTCCTGACAAATCAACAGCTTTGATATCCGCTGGCCTTGGCGTTTGAGTGATCTTGATTTAAAATCCGCGGCCATTCACGGCAAGGAAGACAAGATTCCCGCAAGACAAGATTCCTGCAAGAGAGGATTCCTGCAAGAGAGGATTCCTGCAAGAGAGGATTCCTGCAAGAGAGGATCAGGAGCTGCGATTGTGGTCGTCATCGGAATTAAACCGACGGTGGATTTTGCCTTCAAACGGGTGTTTGGCAATCCTGAACATCCGCGAATCACGATTCATTTCTTGAATGCGATCCTTGGTCCATCGCTACAGATCCGTTCCGTCGAATTCTGCAATCCGATTCTGGACAAGAAAACCGATGATGACAAGCTTTCGATCCTGGATATCCTGGCCGAAGACGACCGTGGGCGACTCATCAATATCGAGATTCAGACGTCGGTTCCGGCGGGATTGAACCAGCGATTGACGTATTACGTGTCGTCGCTCTATTCAGGCCAGTTAAAAGAGGGTGTGAAGCACACGGCCCTGAATCCGGCGATCAGTATTTGTGTACTGACCCAACCGATGTACTCGAAAGATCCCCGGTTGCACTTGGATTTTCGGCTTCGCGAATCATCCGGATTGCTGCTGACTGACGATTTACAAATTCATCTTTTGCAGTTGTCAAAACTCCGCGAACCAGTACACAATATGTCGAGGTCCACGTCGGTCGAGAAATGGGCCTATTTTTTGTTAAACGTCGAGCATTTGTCGCTGAGTGGTGTTGAGGGAATCTTTCCCGAAGCCGAATTCAGCGAAGCGGCAGGAATCCTCAATATGATTTCACAAAGCCCCGAACAACGCCAATTGTATGAAGCTCGAAAAAAATTTCAGTTCGACGAAGCCGCACGCATGGAAGGGGCGCTGAATCAGGGTCGAGAGGAAGGCCTGAATGAAGGCCTCAAACAAGGCCGCGAACAAGGCCGTGCAGAAGGTCGTGAAGAAGGTCGAGCCCGAGGCCGTGCCGAAGGGGCGTTGCTTGGCCAGATCATCCTGCTGCAAGAGCAGATGGGTGTCGCCGAGTTCAACCAAAACGAATTGACAAACTTCAGCGAAGCGCAATTGTCCGAAGTGGCCGAGGAATTCAAGCGTCGGTTGAGAAATCGCAGCAGATAAGGCTTGGCCGAGCGGAAGTGTTTGCACCCGTCGCGGTTGTGCAGGTCATGAATCGCGTGGTTCGTCGCTGCGACCTGCTGGGTGACGACCCCATGAGTGGCAAGAATTACGATCATCGCAAAGTCCTGATTGAAAATCAGTGACAGCGATTGGCCGGGGCCTTCGGGATCGACCTGCTGGGATTTGCCATCATGTCGAATCATTTTCAATTGTGGTAGTTTAAAAGCATCCTGCAAATTCGTTCGAACTCGAAGTCACTGACATGATTACCGTCGAAAATTTGACCAAACAGTTTGCCGACCTGCGATCGGGGCCATTCACGGCGCTCGATCACGTCAGTTTTCAGGTCAAGCCGGGTGAGATTTTCGGGCTGTTGGGGCCGAATGGGGCCGGGAAAACCACCTGCCTGCGGATCCTGAGTACGGTTCTTAAGCCGACTAGCGGCCGCGCGGTGGTTGCGGGGTATGATGTTGAGCAGCATCCGGAAGAGGTTCGGCGGCGGATCGGGTTTTTGTCCAATAATACCGGAATCTATGATCGGATGACCGCCTGGGAAATGGTCCAGTATTTCGGCCGGTTGTATGGAATTCCGGAAGAGCCACTGCAGCAGCGGATCGCCATGCTGTTTGACCGCTTGCAGATGAATGCCATTCGGGATGTGCTCGGCTCAAAAATGTCGACCGGAATGAAACAAAAGGTCTCGATCGCCCGAACGATTGTGCATGATCCCCCCGTGCTGATTTTTGATGAACCAACCTCGGGCCTGGATGTCTTGGTAGCGAGAAATGTGATCGACGAAATCGGCGCCCTGCGCGATCAGGGCAAGTGCATCATTTATTCGACGCACATCATGAGCGAAGTGACAAAGCTGTGCCACCGAATCGCGATCGTTTACCGTGGCCGGATCTTGGCGATGGGCTCGGTCGAACAGCTGGCAGAAGAATACCACGAACCGGATATGGAAAACCTGTTCTTCAAGCTAATCGACCGCCATGAAGAGGATTTGAAGAGCCTAACGCCGGGCAAATAAGCAGTTTTTGTGATTTCCCTGTGCTCATCAGCGGCGTTGCCAAAGTCCCCGATAAATCGAGCAACCCATTCTTCGGCCTCGACGGTGGAAGTTCGTCAGAAAGTCCATGTCGTTTTCCCCGGCGGGTTCTGGTGGTGGAGTCAGGGGAATAAAGTCGCTGTGATGATTCATCAGCGAAGAGATCACCTCGAAATAGTCACCGACATCCGTCCAGGAATGGACGAAGCCCTCGTGCTTCACCACGCGTGACAGCATGTCGGCAAATTCGTCGGTGAAGAGACGCCGCTTGGTGTGCTTTCGCTTCCACCAGGGATCGGGAAAATAGACGTGGGCCGCTGCGACCGAATGTGCTGCCACTTGATTGGTCAGAAACTGCTTGGCGTCGCCGCCGATCACCCGGGCGTTGGGGAGTTCTCGTTTGGCGAGTCGCTTGGCCGCTCGACGACCTTCGGTGAAATCGAGTTCCACCCCCATCCAGTTGGTTTCCGGGTGGTTGATGCTCGAGTCAAGCAGAAATTTGCCTCGACCACAGCCGAGATCCAGTTCCACCGGGTGGTCGTTTCCAAACACGACGGTCCAGTCAAGCCCCCCCTGAATCTCGGAAAGCGATGTAAAATACGGGTGCAGATCAACGGCAGGCTGAGGCATGGGTATCGAGCTTATTCCTGATCAGATTGCGGGCGATCACGGTGAATGGGGACGCCAATCATCACGCCACTGAAAACCATTTTGTCTTTGACGAATCCCTGAAACGCAAATTCCGCTCGACGCCCCGGTCGCAATTTTGTCATCTTGACCATCAACACTAACCGGTCCCCCACGAAGACGGGTGAGCGAAACCGGACTTCTTCCATGCCGCCAAAGCCGAGGAAGTCACCGGCAAGAAGTTCATATTTTCGGGCATAAAAACCCGCCAATTGTGCGGCACATTCGCAGAGCACCACTCCCGGCATCAGCGGGAAGTCAGGCATGTGGCCTCGAACCCAGAACTCGTTTGGCGTAATATCCTTGTAGCCAATCAGACCATTCCCTTCCCGGTCGACGGACAGGATCGCCGTCAGTTGTTCCATCTCGAATCGCTGAGGATTCACCTTGCGAATTTCTTCGAGGTTAAACACCGGGTGGTCGAAGTCGAGGTGATCCAGGCTGTAAATCGTTTGCGGAGGCATGGCGAAATCCTTAACTGCAAAAGCTCTTGAAGGAAACCGAGATCCTCTGGGAGTTGTCTTCGCGGCATCCCATTGTCGGGAAAAAAACAAAAATCGAACCGACCCCTGCGGATGCGAGATTGCAGCAATTCGGAAGAATGAAGGATGGTTCGCAAAAGATCAAGGGTGGCAAGCGACGAAACCAAGTTTCTGGGGGGCGAACGACTGGCGTTCTAAAACGGTGTTGGCTATCTTCATGGGGGTCGATGAACGGTTTTGCACGAGCACGGCAGTCCCGTGGGTCGTGAAACGCCGCCGGTGAAGGTCATGTTTGATGAGTTCATCGTCATCGAGTTGAAGTTCAGAGGAGTCGGGTTGGACTCCCGGTTGGTATGCAGCGGGCCGTTGCTGGCTGCTGCTGCAACCGACGCGAGCCGTAAACGAGGTTTGTTCCAATCATGTTGACGCAGAGAGCACAGGCGATTTCCGGAGTCAGCCCCAATCACGAAACGGTGATTGAAGAACTGTATCCCTCGATCGCGGAGACCGCCGCAGGTGATTTCATCCATCGGGTGTTGGATTCGATCCCGACCAAAGTCTGGGGAATGAAGGTTTCCAACCTGTTGTTTGGACTCCCCTTGGCCCCGTTGGCGGCAGGTGTTTACCTCTGGATGAAGGCGTTTGGATCCAAATACGTCTTGACGAACCGCGTGGTGAAACGAGTTGCCTCGGTTGGAGTTCGCGAGCACGAATCCGTACCGCTGTCGCAAATCACGCTGGCTGCGGTCGATCCCGATTCCCGCCGCAGCTTCTATCAAACCGGCGATGTTAGGCTGCTCGGTGCCGGCGGTGGCTCGCTGCTGTTGCTACGAGGTGTTCCGCGACCCGACCGTTTTTGTCAGGTGATTCAGGAAGCTTGCGACGCCAAGCGCCTCGTCGCCGCCTCATTGGCACAGATCAACGCTCGCCATTGATTTGACCGCATGTTGAGTGAACCGGTCATCGTAGATTCTGTGCGCCCGATGAACGTGGGGACAATCCGTCTCGGCGACTGGTCTTAGCGTGAGTCGCTGACAATTCGCGCAGTATCAAATCTGAAGCGAATCAACCTTGTGGCCGAGGCGTACGCTCGCGTGCCGTCCAGGATCGAACCCGTTTCATCAGTACTCGCCCTCCCCCGGCGGGAAGAAGAAGATTAACCACGAAGACACAGAGGCACGGAGAAAAATCGAATCCCAGAGCGCGCGGAAGAATTTTGGTGAGAGATGTGACTTATCAGGAAAAAAGGGACTCGTTTCGATCAGATGGCGGGAGCCATCTGAAGGTCGGTGACGCGAGCGTTTTTTCTGTTTGTTCTTTTGAAGCCGCTCTTGAAATTTGTTTTCTTCCTCATTTTTTTTTCCCTGAAGTTTCGTTTTCGGGATTCCCCGTCTTTGAGGACTTCGCCTTTCGTAAATCGCAGACTTTCCGGTTTGCTGTCCTCTGCCCGCAGTTAACGTGCCTGTTTAGTATCAGCCGAAGTCGGTCGTCGCGGTTGAGTCATGAAGCATCCGGTCCCCTCGCCCCGGTACTCCGGGGAGAGGGTTAGGGTGAGGGGTTCTTCGATCGCATAGTTCGCCTTTGGTGCTGATTCTTTCCGGATTGGTATTATTCCTATCGGTTCAGGTATCGATGAGTTTGAGTCGTTTTTACGGTCTCAGAAGACCCCTCACCCTAACCCTCTCCCCGGAGTACCGGGGCGAGGGGACATGATTTTTCCATCGATCAACTCTTCCATCGGTCAACTTTGTGGCGTTTGGTTCTCTTGAAGTTTTGGATTGAACCAGGCCTGAAGATCGACTCCCGCAGCTTTGGCGATGCCGAGGGCCAACGATTCCCCGTATTGAAGGGCTTCATCGTTCGTAACGCGAAAAACACGATCACCCAGCCACTCCATGTACCGAGTCCGCTGGGCATCGTACTCGATCACAAGAGATCAGATGACCGATTTTCCGCAGAGTTTGACCTCGCCATGTAGCGGATTGATCGAAGTTTTTTCTCGAAAACCCCCTCATTTAAAGTTTTCCTTTTCTTGTTTTCCTCTTTAGTAAATCCTCTTTTCCCTGACTGCATTGCGAAACATGGGGGGGGGAGTAGACTCCACTGATTGCATCATTCAAGTTGTTTAATTTATATTTTGTTGTAGTCCCGCTATTCTAAATTTTTGTTTTTTTAAGAGATACGAAAAATGACGAAATGCAATCGAGTATTGACCATGTGCTTGAGCTTTTTAACTGTGGGGTCCACATGGGGACTTTCTGTGCCAGAGGTCTCGGCAGACCCGATCACTTACACACAGACGGGACACCTTACGGGGACCATCGGCAGTACCGCATTCACCGACGCCGCCGTGACACTGACAACGGTGACCGACACGATTCATATGGTAATGTCACACTCCCCACCATTCCCCTATGATTATGGTAAAAACGTCGGATTAACTACCATCGACATCGCGGGCGTTGGTATCGCAACATTCAGTCGCGACGATAATTTCGGACTGATCACGTTGGATTTAAGTGGCTATGGAACTGGAATAGGTGATGTTAGCACATCGCGGATTTTAGGAATCTCAACCTCGACACTTTATGATGGTATTTCTAACTTCACTTCATCAGGTCCGGTCAGTGCAGCCAGCAGGACATACGAAACCACTAACTTGGGCGATTTAACCGTTACGGGTTTTTCTGGTAACGGAACGTTTACAGCCGTGATCTCGGCAACGGTTCCGGAACCCTCAAGCTTGGCGTTAATGGGATTGGGGGGACTCGGGTTGGCAGTGCGTACCATTCGCCGCCGCCGAACCTCGGTTGGTGCCTGATTCGTTGACGGGGAAAACTGCTGAGATGAAAGACCGCAAGGGGGCTGGCAACAGCCCCCTGCTTCGTTGGTATACCGCTGAGAGTTGTGCAACAGCCTCAGAAGAAGAAAGCAAGAACAAGTTTTACCACAGGGACACAGAGGCACGGAGAAAACCAAATTCAGAAAGCGCGGAAGAATTTGGGTGAGAGATGGGACTGATCAGGAAAACCGCACCCGTTTCGTGAGCGTGTTTCTTTTTTTCTGTTAAGGTAAAGATGTTTTTTTTACTTACTGTTCGGCTTTCGTTTTCTTCTTAAACGTTTTTCTGAAGTTTCGTTTTCGGGATTCTACGTCTTGAAGGACTTCATCGTTCGTAAATCGCAGATTTTCCGGTTTGCTGACCTCTGCCCGCAGTTGACGTGCCTGTTTAGTATCAGCCGAAGTCGGTCGTCGCGGTTGAGTCATGAAGCATCCGGTCCCCTCGCCCCGGTACTCCGGGGAGAGGGTTAGGGTGAGGGGTTCTTCGATCGCATAGTTCGCCTTTGGTGCTGATTCTTTCCGGATTGGTATTATTCCTATCGGTTCAGGTATCGATGAGTTTGAGTCGTTTTTACGGTCTCAGAAGACC
>JBIKZJ010000355.1:0-6803 GCA_044354755.1 Schlesneria sp.
TCAAATGCCGTATTCCACGGATTGGCCTGAACGCTGCTGTGAGAAGCGGATTACGAAGCCGGTCGAGACCGAGCAGTCCGATCCTCATGGCCGTCAAAGGGAACGGATCAAGGACCGAAGTCGTCCTGTTTGCTGCTCGTCCTGTTTGCTGCAAAGTCAAGGATTTGTACCTCGCGCACTGGGCTTGTGGTTGAACCGGTTTTTTCCTAAGTCGAAGTTCGGCAGACTTTGAGATTGGATTGATTCGGGTTATTGTGCAAATAGTCCCACTCGGAACGTCCGTCTGGGCTGATCGACTGACTCGTTGTCTCGTGGATTCCGCAATGACTGATCACTCTTCGGCACCTCGATCTTCCTACTGCTTTCTGGCGGGTCTGGTTTCCGCAGCCCTCCTGGCACCTGTGGTGTCCATCCCCTTCCTGCAATCGTCTGTGAGCAGAGCTCAAGAAACCCCGGAAAGCCGCCCCACCGCAGAAGAGACTGACCCGGATTATGCCGTTCCGGATGGGACTCCCGAAGAGATCATGGAATTTGTCGACGGCTTGCGAACTCGCAAACCCAAGTTCGGGAATCAACGTGAGGCACTGGATCACGCGGTGCGGACTCAACGTTCGTTCATCAGTGCTGCTGATAAAATTTTGAAACAGGAAATCGATCCCAAAACGGCGGTAAAAGCAGCTCAAATGAAACTGGGGGCTTTAACGCTGCTCGCATCCAATGGGATCGGTGAAACCGCGACCGAAGCGATGGTCGCTGTGAACCAATTGAAAACCGATGAACGACCTGAGGTTGCTAAGGTGGCGAATCAGTTCTGGACCCCAATTCGGATTAACAATCTCGGTGCGTTGTCCGATGCCGATCGAAAGCGGTTTGCCGAAGAAATCCTCAAGTCGGTCGTGGACTCAAAATTTGCCCGAGAAACAATCGGAATGGCAACCCAACTGGGAACGAAACTGGCCAGCAAAGGTCATGCAGAAGAAGCCGGAGCTTTCTACGACCAACTGGCGAAGCTTGCCAGCGAAGCGGAAGACCCCAAGGTCCAAGAGGCCGCCAAACGCTTCGCCGGACAGGGCCGTCGCGTTCGACTCCCCGGACAATTCATGGCCATCGAAGGGAAGCAGTTGAATGGAGAAGCGTTGGACTGGTCCGCTTATCGTGGAAAGGTCGTACTGGTTGACTTCTGGGCGACGTGGTGTGGCCCATGTATTGCGGAACTCCCCAACGTCAAAGCGAACTACGAAAAATTTCACGACAAAGGATTCGAAGTTGTCGGGATCAGCCTCGATCGTTCGCGTGAGCCACTCGACAAGTTTATCGAGAATGAAGAAATTCCCTGGAGCCAATTGTACGACGAAGAGATGCAAAAGGATAAAGGCTGGAATCATCCGATGGCCGAGTACTTCGGGATTAACGCCATTCCTGCCGCAATCCTGGTTGATAAAAAGGGAAACGTCGTGTCGCTGAATGCTCGCGGGCCTGAATTGACCAAACAGCTGGAAAAGCTGTTGGGGGAGTAGGGGAGGCGGTTTTCAGTTTTCAGTGGCCAGTGGCTGCTTGTGGGTGATTGAGCCATCACTGAGCGAGTTGTTGGGGACTCGCTGAATCATGGCTCGTTCCCCGGCCATTCCCGGCAGATGAACTGGCAGTCAGGTCTTTCGACCACGATGGCGGCCGCGTAGAGAAGATCGACTTCCAGTGTCCGGATCGTCCAGCGGACTGGTTCGTCGGGTAAGTCGTCGACATGAATCAGTGCGGCAGGGCGATCGGGATCGATTTCTACAGAGAAACTGCTGAGCGGCAATGACAAGCCGCTTCCCTTCGCCTTGATGTACGCTTCTTTGCAGGTCCAGCCCCGATAAAACCCCGCCTGTTGCTGGTGCGCCGGAAGTTTTTTCAGCGTTTCGGCTTCTGCTGGCGAGAAATAACGCTCTGCCAATCTCAGGATCTCGACCGCCGAATTGTACTCTTCAACGTCAACACCGATTGCCGAACCCCGCGTCAGGGCAATCAGACCAATCTCACCCGAGTGCGAAACATTGAAATCGAGGTTGGATTCTATGCTAGCGGAAATGGATTGAATGGGGACACCTATTTCTTGATCGATCCGATGAATGGATCCGATCTCGGGCTTCCCTTGTGGCCCATACTCGAACTCGATCTCTTGCGGAGGGAGATGCAAATGGGATCCCAGCAGTTGACGCAGCGCCGCACGACAGATGATGAATTGACGACGGGGTGCATCAAATCGAAATCGTGCCGCACGAACCTGTTCTGCGGCGGTCAATACTTCCCCCAGCGGGACCCAGCGTTCACGCGGCAAATCGAGATTCAGCCGTATGACTTGAACGATTCCAGGGACCAGTTCCGCCAGCAAATCCGGCTTGATCGGCCAGAGTGAACTCACCACAGCCTCCCGTTGGTTAAATAAGATCCCATTTGATTCGCCGAATCCGCTGCATCGAATGTATGGAAGTTGAATGCATTGAATTCGGATGAACTCGATTTCATTACCAGATTCATCGCCTGAGATCCCAAGCTCCGCGCCACCCAACCCAAAACCGGCTCGCGAACCCGTTCACCCCATAGCGGCACCTGCGGTTCCTGTCGATTCAATCAGTGTCTGGCACAATCTCGAAAGCCCTCGCGACTTCCAGGGGAATTCGTTTGGGTATCGCCGACGCGTACTCGACATACGCCCAGTCACTCGATGACCTCGCCAGGGTAACCTGATCACGGGCTCGGATGATGTGGTAGCGGCGGAGTGAGGTCACCTTCTTTAAGTTGGCGACCCACGTGCGGACCACGATTTCGTCTCCTAATCGCGCCGAGGTCAGGTAGTCAATCTGATGCGAGCGAACCACCCACCCCTGACCCAATTCGCGATGGGCGGCAAGCGGCCAACCTTGCGCCGCGGAATGGGCCAGCGATGCAGACTGCATCCACTTCAGATAAGAGATGTTATTGGCATGCCCCAATTCATCCAGATCCGGTTCTCCCACAACGTGCATCCACTCATAAATCGCGGGCATCAAATCGACTCCTGCTGTAAAGAATTCCCCTCGGACGGACTCAGGTTTTTCCTCAGTTGTCGCAGTGCCAATTTCAAATTGGCCTGCGTCCAGAGCAAGGGGCAAATGTCGTTGGGAACATAACGGCCTCGTTCGGAGTAATACGACTCAGGACAACGATAAGGGCCAAATCGCGAGTCGGGTGGGGTGAGTTGAGCGAGCGCGCGGTTGAGATGCTCAATCTGCCGATGTCGGTCGACCGGGTCGGCCGTTCGTGCTGACCTCAATCCGTAATGGATCGAGACAATCGGATCAAACAGGCACCATTGGGCTTCGAGGCCCGGTTCCAGCAGTCGGTCGCGGTCGGCGAGATTGTCACTGAAATCCGCCGTTCGGACATCTGCCGCCAGTTTTTCTTTATAATTGGAGCACCAGTACGAATCCCCTTGATAGCGTCGAATCCCGTGATCACCCAGCAGATGGGTTGTCACGTCCGAGACGATCTGGTCAGCCATCTCTCCCGAGACGATTTGATAGGGATAAATCAGGAACAAAAGTGCGGCATCGTACCGACGATATTTTTGCGGGTCTGACTGATTGCATTCCCAGGGAAGAATGGTCGCCAGTCCCTGTTGACCGTTAGTCGGAACGGCTTGGCTGGATACCTGTTTCCACGATTGCAGCCCCGCTGTTGCGACACCGATACTTGACGCTGCAATCTTGCGAACTTCTTCCCAGTGCCCGCTGTCTTCATCATCCCAATACTTGATGGCGATTAAGAACTTGGCCACGTGTTCGAGCAGATTACGTTCCGCCTCGTTCCAGGCACATTCATGTTCCATTTTGCTGGCGAGCCACAGAAAGCCCCCCAGCGCATCGTTCTGGGCGTGCGACCATTTCTCGTCAAGTTCGTTCAGGTGCTGGCCATCAAAACGAATATGAGGACGATTCATCACGTCCGCAGGATCAACCCGCCCTGCGATGATTTCGGTAAACCGGTGCTGGTATTTGACAAAATAGGCCATTAATGACCGCGTTGCCCTGACCGCTTTGTCCGTCTCGCCCCATTCCCGGTGTGCATTGGCAATATGCACATTGTCGCGAACCCAGACATTGCGATAGCCAGTCAGCTCAAAATCTCCCCCCTCGCCGGCGGCAGCCGAGAAGAGCCCGTTGGGGAGGGTCGGGAATCGAAACGTCCCCTGATCTTCGAGAAACTGACTCAACCGAACAACATCTTCGTGCGAACAATCACTGCGTAACGAGGGTGGGCTTGGTGTCCGAGCCATGGTCTCTTCCTTGAGTTCCCCAGACGGCCCGCTGAGGACCGGCGTGAGATTGTCAGATGCTTGCCTACTGGACCAGTCCTTTGGTGAGAGACATAAAGGCGGTTTCGAGGTTGACTTCCTCTTCACGAAATAATGTGAGCTGAAAGCCTTCCGTGATCAAGAGTGTTGGCAGGGAACTATAGTCGAAGGTATCTGCTTTCAGCGTGGCGTCGATGGTCCCTTTGACAATGTCGACATGCGAAACGAGCTCATGCTTTTGCAGCAAGGCGGCCGCTTTCTCCAGGTTCTCTTTCACGCGAATTTGCAGCATGATTTGCTGACGCGCCTTCCGCATCACTTCGTCGACGTAGCCATCAATGATCAGATTTCCCTTTTCGATCATCCCCACACGCGTACAAACGTCGGCCAATTCCGGCAAGATGTGGCTCGACACAATCACCGTTTTTTTCAGTTCACCGAGCTTTTTCAGCAGGTTACGGATTTCAATTCGGGCACGGGGGTCCAAGCCGCTGGCCGGTTCATCCAGCAGCAACACCTGAGGTTCGTGCAGCAACGTTCGAGCCAACCCGATCCGTTGTGTTTGACCGCGTGAAAGCTGATTGACCATGGCATCGCGTTTGAACGCCATGTCGACCAGTTCGAGTTTTTCTTCACAGATTTTTCGTCGCGAAGGACCATTGATGCGATAGGCCGAGGCGAAAAATTCGAGGTACTCGATGACGGTCATGTCATCGTAGACTCCGAAAAAGTCTGGCATATACCCGACCAGTCGCCGAATCTCGCGCGGGTCATTATAGATCGACTTGCCACAGATGTACGCCTCGCCGTAATCGGGCGTCAGCAATGTGGCAATCATCCGCATGGTGGTCGTTTTTCCCGATCCGTTGGGACCGATAAACCCAAACACATCGCCTTCCTTCAACGAGAGATTAATCTCGTTGACCGCGATCAGATGGCCATAACGTTTGGTGAGCTGGCGGGTTTCAATCATGATCGTCAGTCAAAGCGTAATGAGGAAAAATCGGGGCCGCATGCGAAACAAATCGTCGAAAAATCGGTCTGGAACGTCCGACACTAGTCAGGGACAACCCGTTTCAAATCGTTCATCAGTTCTCCCGACTTGTAGACGGGAAGGATCAGGCGAACAAACGAGGCTTCGCGATCAGGAGTTAAGACCTGTTGATCCTGCCACAGGGTCGCCAGGGGTTGATCGATGCGTCCAAACAGCACGGCACGTCCGAGCTTGATCAATTGCGAGCAGTCCTGGTCATGCAGCATTTGATTAGTCAAACCGGTGTAACGTTCCCCGCCAACTTCATCGTGAAAGGTCAGGATCCGGACGACATTGAGTGGATCCAGAGACAACGGGTCGTAGGACGAGTGCTGATGTGCGGGATCGCTGGCAGCACGCGCACCAAAACGGGGGGTCGCCATGGTCAGGATTCCCGTCAGGTAAGGACGCAATTCCCGCTGAAAGACACTCGGTTGTTCGACGCGCCAGACTTGCTCTTGCTTGAGTGGAATCGAGCGGGGATCGTCGCGGGATTTCAGCTGGCGGTAAACGCGATTTTGATAGACGATCATCCAGTCTTCGATCGGGGTTGCGAATCGATGCAAAACCGTTCCCGTCAGGCTTCCTGCAGGAGTTGCCCGCAGCTGACATTCGACCAGCCCCTCAGCGGACGAGATGCTGTCACCGACCAGCGACTTCGAGCTCCACTGCATGATTGGAATTTGATTCAGTTCGCCATTCGCCGGCTGTTCGTACAACGCGCCTTGTTCCAGCCCTTTTTCTCGCAACATCCCGCCAAAGGTCGCTTCCGGAACCCCTTCCCAGCTGATTCGCCCGACCGGCTTTCGCTGTGGATCCCTAATCAAAGGAACTGGTTCCATCGTGAGCGAAGTTTGGACCGTCTGGGGACTGTAAAGACTCAGGTAATGTCGGGCATGAACCGAGTTGGAACTGACGTCGACATTCACGATATTCAACTGATTGGCCCGAAAGGTTCGTCCATTCGAGGAATTGGCGAGGGTCGAGGCTACGACGGAGGCCCCCACAACAAACAGGGGAAAGGTGATCCAGGTCCAGTGCGGACGTTTCAATAAACGATGCACAATCAGGTAATCCAGCGGACCGATAATCAAAAGCAGTCCGAGCAATCCGATCATCGCAAACCACGGAGAGACCCGTTTTACCTCATCAAAGTGATCTTGAATCGCATGAATCTGGGTCGATAAGTCGGTGATTCCTGTGGAACTCAACTGAGCCCCCTTGTTAATCCCTTTGTTGACCCCTTTTTCAATCGAGTCGGAATTCTGGCTGTTCCCGGTCAGTCGAGCACAAAAGGGAGTGAGCCCCTTCCAATCCTTCAGCGGGCTGGTGGTCAAATCCATGGCGAGCACCGCCACCGAACCCATTCCCGAGGGGACCCGCACCAGAAACGGATTCGCACGACTCGCCGCCAGGACCTCACCAGAATCGATTTCCAACTTGGGGATCGTCAGG
>JBIKZJ010000041.1:0-22565 GCA_044354755.1 Schlesneria sp.
AGGCGTTTGACCTCGGCTCTGGCATCGGCATCAGAAAAACTTTTGGGGCCAGTCGTCGGGGCGGTGGGATTTTGGGAATCTTGCACGAGAACTGCTTCACTCCTTCGTTCCTTGGGGTCATCGCGTATCATGTTGAACATTAGGTCACTCCGAATTTCCCGGCAAGGTTCGATCGTCTTAAAACCTTGACAGGTAAGACTTCAATGGTGTTCGACGATGCCCGATTCTGTTCAGATAGGGTTTATGAACCGGATGAGATACGATGAGAGACACGGAAAGACGGGGCTTTCGCAAAGCCGAAGCGTTCCAACCACAGGTGCGTGAGGGGTTGTTCCCGAGTTGCGAAATTCGCGTTAAGTGCTCTTTCAACTTTCTGAGGAAATCAGATCATGAGAATTCTGGTAATTGAAGACGACATGGCCATTGGCCGGGCACTGGTCAAAGGCTTCTCGGAAGCAGGCTATCTCTGCGACTGGATGCAAGACGGCGAATCCGGCACCACCGCCGCGAAATCTCAGAAGGCCGATGCGATTGTGCTGGATCAAATGCTGCCCAAAGTGAATGGACTCGACTTATTACGCGACATTCGGGCCGCAGGAGTCATGACCCCGGTCATTCTGTTGACCGCCATGAGTTCGGTTCAGGACCGGATTATCGGCCTGAACACGGGTGCCGACGATTACATATCGAAGCCCTTTGATTTTGCCGAGCTCTTGGCCAGGCTGAATGCCGTGGTTCGGCGGACCAGTGTCCGCCCCATACCGATCCTCGTCGTCAACGATCTGACTCTCGATCTCACCACACGCCGGGTCGCGCGGGCCGGTGGTGATGTCGATCTCACCCCGATCGAGTTCAGTTTGCTGGAACTGCTGATGCGGTACGCAGGTCAAGTCGTCACCCGCAAAATGCTTTGTGAACATGTCTGGGGATTCAATTGGGATGGAACCACGAATGTCATCGAGGTCCATGTGAATCGTCTTCGTGGGAAGCTGGATCAAGGCCGCCCCGATTCCCTCATCAAAACAATTCGAGGTCGCGGTTACAGCGTTGCAGCCGAAGAGAGCCCTGTGCTGGCAAACGAATAAGGATGGCGGCCATCGGTGATTGTGGCAAATGTGATTGCGACAACGGGAAAATCCCCCATCGCAGGAAATGGGTTACAGTATACTCCCTCATGAGGCTCCCTCATCTCTTGCCGATTTTGTAGAGCGACATTGTGATTACGGTTTACCACGGTTTTATTGATTTTACCCGCTCGCTCCGTTTCCGACTGACGATCTGGAATACCCTCGTCGTGCTGGTCACTTGCGTGATTGCCCTGGTCGCGGTCCGCGAAGGATTGCGATTTTATCTGCTGGTCGAAACCGATGCTGTACTCGATGACGAGGTCAAAGAGATCCTGCTCATCGTCGAAAAATTCCATCCCGATCAGGAACAGGTGATCGCGGCATTACGGCGAAAGGACGAGGCGCATCAGGATCGAGACTGGCACATTCGCTGGCTGGATGCAGATGGTGAAACAACCATCTGGGCCAGTTCATTGTCCCCCGAAACGCCCCTGGCAACGTTTCGGGGGACGAATAACGGACATTCCATCTGGAGTTCGGATCTGCATCGTTCCATCGAACGGCAACTCGATCTCCCCAATCTCCCTGCTTATAAAATCCGTGTCGGAACCTTGATGAAATTCATCGAGGAAGATGTCGGTCGTCTAACGCGAATCCTAGCCCCGGTCGGCCTGGCGATTTTGCTCATTGCACCACTCGGTGGACTGCTGCTGGCCGAACGAGCCATCGAACCGCTGCAACGACTGATCCGGACCACCGAGCGACTTCGTCCCAGTCATCTGGAAGAACGACTCGGATTACGCGGGGTCGGAGATGAACTTGACCAATTGGCGGGCAAGATCAATACGTTTCTTGACGAGATCGCAGACCACCTGCTCAAGAGCCGTGAATTTGTGGCTAATGCCGCCCATGATTTACGTTCGCCGCTGGCCGCCATTCAAAGCTCGGTCCAAGTGGCGCTCCAAAACCCACGGACCGTTGAGGAACACGAAGAGCTGCTGTTTCAGATCGAAGACGAAGTGACGCATCTCAGTCAACTCGTCAACCAGCTGTTACAGCTCGCGGAAACCGAAGCGACCGCCGCCGAGATCCCCCTGGAACCCGTTCGGCTGGCTGAGATCATCCAGCGGGCGATCGAAATGTTTGAACCCGTCGCCGAAGAAGCAGGAATCCAATTGAAGTTTCAGCCGGCCAATGAGGTCATGGTCCAAGGGCAACCTCGCCAGCTCAGACAGGTCCTGACCAACCTGGTCGATAATGCGATCAAATTTACGCATCGAGACGGAATCGTCACCGTGGGACTCGAGGCCGATCTCAAATCGGGTATGGGAGTTCTGACCGTCAAAGACACAGGGATCGGCGTTTCCCCCGAGGCCGTTGATCGGATCTTTGACCGATTTTATCAGGTGGAACGGTCACGGCAGCGATTTGGAACCAACCGGGGAAACGGACTTGGACTCAGTATTTGCAAGTCGATCATTCATTCCCAAGGGGGGACCATTACCGTGTCGAGCCAACCGGGACAGGGGACCACGTTCTTGATCCGACTGCCACTTTCGATTCCGTCGTGAGTCCCCATCGACCGGGAATCGCTCGGAACCACAGGTCCCATCCGCTAAACTGACGAGCGGGCCACCGTTTACCGGTCAGCGTCCCGGTCGATCGAGTCCCCTTATCACGACTGGCAGGTCATGTCCCTCACCGAAAGTCCTTCCTCGCACGCGGAATCGCTGGTCGACCAATCGATTGCGATTGGCCAGCGTCAGCTCCCTTCGCGGTACTTTCTGGCACCGCTCGCCGGCTACACTCATCTGGCCTTTCGACGCGCCCTTCGTGAGCTGGGGGGACTGGGGCTGGCCACGACTGATCTGGTTCACTCAACACAATTGGTGAGTGAACATCGTCACTCGATGGAACTCGTCGTTTCGCACCCCGAAGACCAACCGTTAAGTGTGCAGATTTTCGGGTCTCAGGTGGATCAACTGGTCGCTGCCGCCCACTGGCTCGAGGATCGCGGTTATCGGGGAATCGATATCAATATGGGTTGCCCCATGGCCAAGGTCAATGGGCAAGGAGGGGGCGCTCGACTGTTGTGCGATGCCAGTCAGGCCTGTCGACTGGTGGAAAACGTCGTCGCCGCCGTATCGCTCCCTGTCACGGTGAAGATGCGTCTTGGCTGGGACCGCGATTCGATCTCGGCCCCCTATCTGGCCCAGCGTTTCGAGTCGGCAGGGATTCAGGCGATCACCATTCATGGCCGGACCCGGCAACAGGGATTTCAGGGCGAAGTCGATCTCGACGGCATCGCTGCGACGGCCGCAGCCGTGCAAAAAATCCCGATCATCGGCAATGGCGATGTCCGCTCGGCCGAGGACGCCCTGCGGATGCGCGAAATCACCGGATGTGCTGCGGTCGCGATCGGGCGGGGAGCGATGCTGGATCCCTGGATCTTCCGCAAACTGGCCGATCTGACGGCAGGCCGGATTCCTCGCGAACCGACCCGTGATGAACAAGTCGATTTTCTCGTTCGCCATTTCACCCTGATGACCGAACAACATCAGGACCGCAGTTGTTTCCTCTTTCGCAAGTTCGCCGCGTGGTACGGAGCGCGCTTGGGGATTCCTGAAGATCTGGAACAGCGACTGCGGCTATTCCAGGATTTCGCCGAGTTCGAAGGGATCGTCGCCGAAATTCGCGAGCGTCACGGCGAACGCAAATCGAGCATCGCCACCGCGCTCGTGAAAGTTCCCAATGGGCCGGTGGAACGCTGGTAATCACAATTGGGTCATCTCGGATTGCCCGGCGCGAGCGAAGTCGGGGAAACTGATCCGGCACGGACGTGAGAGGTTGAACCGGAGCGTTTCGATTCACTTCCAGTACGACCGGTCGAGAGTTCGATAGTTGATGGCTTCGCTCAGGTGAGCAGCCGAAATTTTTTCACTCGCCTCCAAATCCGCAATCGTTCGGCTGATGCGAAGAATTTTATCGTGTGCTCGTGCCGACAATCCCATCTCTTCCATCGCATTTTTTAACAGCGATTCGGCGTCGGCCTCCAGCTTACAGAAGATCCGAATTTGTGAAGGGGGCATCCGTCCATTCAACCGCAGCGACCCGGCACCAAAACGACGCTGCTGAATTTGCCGTGCGGCCACGACCTGGGCTTTCATGCTTTCACTGCTGGTCCCTGCGGTGGTATTGGATAACTCACGAAAGGGGACGGGGGGAACTTCAATGTGAATATCGAGGCGATCCAGCAGCGGTCCACTGATGCGGCTCATGTACCGATCGATCAACATCGGATTACACTGACATTGCCGCCGGGGATCTCCAAAATATCCGCAAGGACAGGGATTCATCGCCGCTACCAGCATCAGATTGGCGGGGAAGGTCAAACTCCCCATCGCCCGGCTGATCGTCACACAGCCATCTTCCAAGGGCTGACGTAAGACTTCTAGAGTTCGTCGGTTGAACTCGGGCAATTCATCCAGAAACAATACCCCGTTATGGGCCAGCGAAATTTCGCCGGGGGTCGGAATACTCCCCCCACCGACCAGTCCTGCCTCACTGATCGTATGGTGCGGAGAACGAAAGGGACGCTGCAGCAATAGCGGCTGCCCTGGCTGCAAACGACCGACGGCGCTGTAGATCCGGGTGGTTTGCAAACTTTCCTCAGGAGCCAGTTCGGGAAGGATTGTTCCTAAACGTGAGGCCAACAGCGTTTTGCCGGTACCGGGGCTTCCCAGCATCAGCAAATGGTGGGCACCCGCCGCCGCGACCGTCACCGCCCGTTTGGCCGATTCCTGACCACGAACGTCCGAGTAATCCACGCTGTAACGACCAAAACTGGCGACCGCGTCGGACCAACTGAATGGCTGGGGAGGAATCTCGAGCTGACCACTGTAAAACCCGACCGCCTCGGTCAACGACGTAACCGGGATAATCTCGATCCCCTCGACCACCGCCGCCTCTTGTGCATTCGCGGCGGGGACGACAAAACCTTGCAATCCCTGTTCTTTTGCCGCCAGGGCCATCGACAAGGCCCCTTTCGAGGGACGGATCGTCCCATCCAGTGCCAGCTCGCCGATGGCCCCATATTTGGTCAGGATGTCCGAGGCGAGTTGTCCGCTGGCGACAAGCATCCCCAAGGCAATCGGCAGATCGAACGACGCCGCCTCTTTGGGAAGATCCGCAGGAGAAAGGTTGATCACAATCCGGTCGAGCGGGCGAACGTAGCCGCCGTTGACGAGGGCGCGCTCGATCCGATGGGTACTCTCGCGAACCGCCGCTTCGGCCAATCCGACCAGGATCGTTTTGGGCATGGCACCCGGCGAGATATCCACTTCCACTTCCACGGGAAGTGCGTCAATTCCCAGCAACGAATAAGTCGTCAGTTTGGCGAGCATCTTCGGGGGGAACTCCGACCACCGGGCAAGCCGTCGAAGCTTGACCTACTCCAATAAAAAGGTTTTTCATCGTGACTCGCCAGCAAATCCCGTGACCCTTCAATCCCGGAGTCGCTACGTCGTCACGAATCTTGTAGCAAGTTTAATCCCCGAATTCAGCCCTTCGCCTGACGATTTCTCGAAAGGAAAGTGGAAATGCAAGACGCAATCCTCGATGGGATTTCCACGATACGGTTCTCATTCGACAAACGCTTCGTCGTTGGCGGGTCCCGATTCCACGTCACTTTCGTCGAGTTTCATCACTTCCCGGAAGAGCGTCGTGGCGTAGACGCCGCTGGGAAGCCCGAACTCGAATCGAATTCCCCCTTTCACTTCGCAGCAGGTCAGATTCTGTGGGCGAACGAGCATGGCTCGACGAGCCCCCGAGAGAAGTTGGGAAAATTTCTCGAAATGGTCGAGCTTCAGTCCGGATTCGGCCAGCAGGCGGGATTCCCGTTCTGCAGGAACCCCGCGTGGACTCAACATTTTCACGCCAAACATCGGCCCCGTAACGGAAAGTTCACGCTGATCCAACCGGGCTTGCTCACGCGGCACATCCTCGACCACGAATTTTCCCCCCGATTCCAGCACTTCCATCACATCCCCTTCGAGCACCGTTTGCAGCAATCGGTCCTGCAGCCGTTGGGCGAGGATCCGGTTGAATAAATCGGATTGCACGGCCGAAAGCGCGAGACGCAGCAGAAAACGGCGTTTTTGAAACGGAATCTCGCGTGGTTGTTTGCGTCCGGCGAGCAGTTCCAGTCCCAGCGTGAGTGTTTCTCCGCCATGTCCGAATCGTTGTTCACCGTAATAATTCGGAAATCCCGAGTTCAGCACTGCGGCGACAATCGCCGCAGCACGGGGGCCTGCCTCTTCACTCGCCCCACGTACCACAACCTGAAACCGGTTGCCGTGCAGGTGACCCGTTCTCAGCTTGTTGCCGTGTGGAACCGCTTTCAGGACCTGTAATTCCGCCGATTCCAACTGATCGACACGTGGGGCGGCGGTGATGGGGACAGAAACATATTGCCGAGTCACCGCACGGCGATCCTTGATCCCCGCCACACCGATATCGTTTGGCGAGACATCAAGAATTTTTGACAGTCTGCGTAACAGCTGATCATGGGGCAAATCCCGTTTCTGGATCCATAAAAACAGGTGTTGACCTTCCCCGACCGGTTCGTAGGCGGGAATCTCTTCCACAACAAAATCTTCTGGGTCCGTTTTCAAAACTCCCCCAATACCGGGGAGTTCGGATGTCAGACAGGGGAGAAGCGCGTGGTTCGAGTTCATCGTTATTCCCGGCCAGGTTTGTGGTGGCCATTGATCAGCAGCGGGTTGAGCGGCCCTTCGCACCCAAGTTATGGGGAACTAAAGAGGGTGTTTGTTTCAGGATCGGATCTGGACCGACGGGGGAGTCGCAGGCTGAAAGGCTCGATTCATAACGATTCGGTCGCAGATCCCGTTCCGGCACGTATTGGACCGACTTGGCTCTTACAAGGAAAGGGCACAAGATCAGGGGGTATCACCAGCTTTCCCATTTTCGCGTTTGCTCATTACCCCTCATGGTTGCTACACTCTGCCCACAGGCGAGAGTGGCGAAACTGGCAGACGCGCTGGATTTAGGATCCTGTACCTTAATCGGTGTGGGGGTTCGACTCCCCCCTCTCGCAATCCGCAGTGATTTGGCAAGCCGCTGCTCGATTTCGAGCGGCGGCTTGTATGCATTAACGGGGTTGTGTTAGCGCAATTGTTCGCATTGCGATGAAGCGACACGATCAACCAACCCGTTGCAAGCGGTACCGTGAAGAGCGGATTACGACCGAATTGAGTGCAGGCTTTTGAGCACGATGTAGATCATTTCGGCAATATGCGGCGTCTCGAACAAGCGGCGATTCTCGTCCGGCGTCAGACCATTGTGGGTGCTCAGCGCTGCGAGATTGTTGGCACCTGTTGCTGCGAAAACAGCGAGCAAGTCGGCATAGTCAATCAGCGGAACACCGTGTGCGGCCGCACGCCGATTGAAGTCCGTAACTCTTTCTCCATAAGGGGTTTTGGCCGATTGAGGATTTTGGCAACAGAAGTCTTCGTCCAGTCGGATTTGGCCATCCAAGGTAATCGATTCGGGCTTACGACCTTCTAACGCATCAATGATCGCGCGGGTACAACCGCCAAAAGCCCCGATCAGGTAAACCGGCAGATTAGACTTCATCGCGAGGTAGGCTTCTTCCATCAACCCAAGGTAGCGGCCTGCATATCCTGCAAGTGGTCCCCCTAACAGGATACGGGCCTGGATCGTATTGTGCGTCTCTCCCGGTTTTTTGACTTGCATGGTTTCACGCATCGCGGTGAAACAAGTGGCAGAGAGATACTCGTTTTCGCACTGCGACAGCGTGGCGGGCGGGGGATTGATCGAATTCAGCTTCAATTCGAGGACGAGGTCTTCAGGGAGCTTTAATCGCCGCATTCTGGCATTTGTTTGCAACCCCGATAACGTTTCGTCAGACTGTGAAACATGAGCAATCCAAGCCAGAAAGATTTCGACTCGTAACGCGGGGTCCTGTGTTTGTTCGCTGTATTGGCGAACCAGTCCGTGAAGACGCTCGGTGAATCCCCCTTGACGCGGGTCACCACCGTAGGCCAAGTTCATACCACTTGCCAGAAGATAACGTGCCAGTTCGTGAAACGCGTCTTCAAAATGCGAGGGGAGAAGCCCCAGTTGCTCAAGCTCGACCGCAAATTGGGAACCTGACGCCGTTTCACTGATCGACAGTCCGATCAACGGCGTGATCTCGGGACGACTTACGGCCTTGGTCATGAGAAACAGAGGTGTGATCAGTCGGCTATTCGGATCACAGCTGTTTAACAACGGAATCTCATGGTTGCCCAGCGGCGGATCTGGGTAAACAACCGTCCTGGGGGTCGCTGCAGGGGGGATCAGATTGATCAATTCGGGAGATTGCGCCAGCAATAACGCCTGGGAGAGATCGGCTCCGAACAATTCACCGGTTCGCTTCGCCTGCCTGGGGAAATATACGGACCTGAGGACCTCGATCAGCAAGCGGCTGATGACTTCTTCGATCGGAGTTTCGAGTTTGTAACGCAAAGTTGGCACGTTGCCGAGATAAGGGAATGAACGAGTCTCGCTGATTTCCACATGGTCGAGCACAAGAATTGGTCGATGGTATTTCTTGGCAAACAGCACTTCCTTCTGGCACCATTCCCGAGTGCTGTAAGCATCGGTTTGCAGAATCAGCAAAGCCGACTCGGCGGCCCGCTGTTCAATGTCGGCACCAAAATCGTCGGCGTAGAAGATGCCGTTTCGATCAAAAAAAGTGTCCAGTTGCAGTTCGTTCTGCAGAAACTCTTTGAATTTCAGCGTGAGCGCTTCGCCATCTTTTTTCGCGTGACTTAAAAATACGCGTATTCATCTTCAAATCAACCAGCAACACCACGATCGTGTGCTGAGCGTGATCGAAAGGGATCGGCTTCGGCAATTGATCTGAGGCAGACCCCGTCCGCAGATAGACCGGAATCTGTGATCCGCGTGATAACGGCTCATTCGCATCCCGCGTTAAGCGATCCGACAAAAATTCGGCGAACTCACGCCCCTTCGCGAAGCTGGGGTGCCAAACCACATAGACGACCAGTTCAGGGCGATACGTCAAATCGTTGCTCATGGGATTCAATTCCACAACAGTGCTTGGCGATGGGAAGATCCCCGTTTTACAGCGGGTTCATTCTCAGGGGACTTGGATCTGCCCAGCTGTCCCTCTGTTCTGATAGGCCATACTCGTATCCCATACTCGAAAACGCAACAATGACCCCCGGTCGCCGACCAGATCCCTCCTGAGATCGAATTCAGTCCGTCTCGACCCTCGATCGAATGCTTCAAAATCGCGATGATTCAACGCCGCTGTTCGCATTCGTATTTCACGGTTGACCTGCCCTATTTGGGCGGTTTTTCCGTGTAACGACGACAATCTTCAATCACCAACCCCTGAAAAATTGGGATCGGTGACGCGAGACGCGATGGCGAGGCTGCGTCATGACAAATTCTCAACTTTGGGCGGACTGTCGCGAAATCAAATTATCTGACCTCGGCAGCCTGCCTGGCATCTCGCCCGCACCGACTGCTTGGCGTACAATGGAAACGTCACGAAGAAGATTCCGTTTTCGGATCAACGGGATTGGTGATCCAGATCGTTTTCATTTGCGTTCGGTTCCCTGAGGGATCGGGTACACGTTTGAAAAGTGGTTTCCGCTGAACAGTTTTCCGCAGAAGAATGAGAGAAATTGAACATGAGAAGTAGCAATCCCGTTTTGAATGTCGGCACGATGGACGCGTTCCGGGGCGAGTATTTTCCGGTGAGTCAGTCGATGACCATCCAGGGAACGGCAACCAAAGCCCTGATTTTACTCGGGTTGTGCTTTGGAACGGGGACCATGACGTTCGCCATGACCCACAGTGGCAACTCGGCGGCGGCGTTTCCCTGGCTGATCGCCGGATTTGCGGGAAGCTTGATCTTCAGTATCGCGACCAGCTTCAAGCCGAATTGGGCACCTGTCACCGCCCCCTTGTATGCGCTCGCCGAGGGGCTGTTGCTGGGGGCCATCTCGGGAATGTACGAAGGGATGTTCAGCGGCATCGTTCCCCAGGCGGCACTGGCGACCTTAGGAACTTTAGGGGCGATGCTCTTCGCCTACAAAACCGGCCTGATTCGAGCGTCTCGCAGTTTCATGCTGGGGGTGACCGCAGCCACCGGCGGCATCGCATTGATGTACATGGTGGCGATGGTCTGTTCGCTGTTTGGAATCCGCTTGCCGTTCCTGTATCAGCCAACGTTGCTGGGGATCGGGATGTGTGCCGCGATTGTGGTGGTCGCCGCCTTGAATCTGATCCTCGATTTTAATTCGATCCAGCAAGCCGCGCAACAAGGAGCTCCCAAGTACTACGAATGGTACTCGGCCTTTGGTTTGATGGTGACCATCGTCTGGCTGTATATCGAAGTGCTCCGTCTGCTTTCCCTGATTGCCATGTACTCCCGCGATGAATAATGGAATGATCCTCGAATCAAAGACGAATGTTTCGTGCTTGAGCGGAGGTCGTTGCTGACGTTTGGTCGTTGCTGAAACCAAGAGCGGAGATTTTCCGTCCACAATGAATCCTCGATAACAAAACGCGGTTCAACCACAAACCCGGCACGCGAAGTGCAAGTACTTGATTCTGCAGAAAACAGGACGACTTCGGTCGCTGATCCGTTCCCCATGACGATCGGACTGTTAAGTTTCAACCTGCTGCGTGGTCCCCTGCTTGCAGACGCGTTCAGGCGAGTCTCTGGAATGCGGCAGTCGATGCGTGAATCACACCCTTGGCAAAAAATACGAAGATTGTGAACCACGAATCAGACGAATCAAACGAATAGGAAAAGAATGAATTTTAAATTCTGAAAACTGAAAACGGAATTTTCACTCCTGCGCATTCAGTTTGTCGTTGAACAAAAAAACAGGGTCCCCCAGCATTGAAGGGACCCTGTTTTTATTTGATAAACGGAAAAATCAGGCCTGATTTCAGCGATCTCAGGCGGTCTGCTCACTCGCCCCTTGGGCAATCTTGCTCTTTGGCGGATGGAAGAAGAGCAGCAGCAGGATGGCCGCGATCAGACCCGCTCCCGCAGGGTACAGCAGCAGCTTGCTGTAATTGACCACCCCATCGAGAGTGTTCGCCTTTTGAATCTCGGGCCAGAGGAATCGCGAGGCGATCGGTCCCAGTCCCAGAATCAAAAAGTTAAACAGCCCCTGAGCACTCGTACGGGCGTCTTTCGGAAAGACTTCGTCGACTAAAATATACAGCGTGGCGAAGAAGAAGGCGTAGCAGATCCCGTGCAGAATATTGACCGCCACCGCACAGTAAGGATTGGGAACAAACGCCCAGACTCCAAACCGAACGGTGTGACCAAGCACCCCCAGAATCATCGTGTATCGCCAGCCGAGGCTCTTCAGGACATAGCCCAGTAATGCCATCGTGCCGATTTCCGCAAATTGACCGATACTCATTGCTGGCTGAATCCAGTTCGACGGAACACCAACCTTCTCGAGGTAGGTAAAGGCGAACATGAAGAATCCGTCGTGTACGGTGGCATCAATAAAGGTGACAAAAAACAACACCAGCAGGAACGGATGTTTGAGCAACCGCATTGCTTCCAGCCAGGCGAGTGACTGTTTCTCGCCCATCGCAACGGGCTTTGGGGGCGTGTGGGGAAGTGTCAGACTGAAGGCGGCTAATAGCAGTGATGCGATCCCCGCCGTCAGAAAGGCCCAACTTTTCCCTTGATTTAATGGCATTCCCGACAAGGGGGTGCCGAGCGCCTTGCCGAGCCAGTCCACGAATCCGACATCAGCCAACTTCGGAATATTCGCCCAGTCGGCCAGAATGAAAATGAAGGGCCAACTGGCAGCGATCCAGCCGATGGTTCCCCACAAACGGACCGGACCAAAATCCTTTTGAGGATCCTTGATGTTGGCAAATGCAATCGCATTCGTCACTGAAATGGTCGGTACGTAGAAGAGGCAGTGAACCGCCATGCAAACAAAGAAGAGCGGGTAGTTTCCGGTCGAGGACTGACCGCTCTGAAAACCGCTCCAGGCCAGGCCGCCGAAACCAAGCATCGCCAGTCCGCCAATCAGGTGGCTGACCGCCAGAAATTTCTCGGCCGAAAAATTGCGGTCGACGAACTGGTTCCCGAAAAACATGGCGATGATTGCCGAAACGGGAAAGGCGATATTTAGGCCGAATTGTTGCCACTCGTTAAAGCCGAGTGCCCCTTCACCAAAAAATCCAAAGCTGGAAGGAAGCCATGCCCCCCAGATGAAGAACTCGAGAAACATCATAATACTGAGTTTAACAAACACGGACCGCTGCATCGGGGGTTCCTTTGGTGATTTCTGATGATCTCGGGATCAAACTCGAATTCGGGATCAAACTCGGAAAAGTTCTGCAGATGATGCCGCAGCCAGCCAGACAGGGCAAGCTCGCGGGGGACTCATTACCCAATCAGGCCCAGGCTCGCTGGAAGAATTCCACAAAATTCCGCCAGAGAATCCCTTCGACATCGGCCGCAGCATAGCCTCGTTTCGACAGCAATTCGCCAATTTTCCCCAGTTCCGCGATCGTATCCAGATCCGACGGAGACTGTTCTTTCCCGAAACCACCATCCAGGTCGGTTCCCAACCCGCAATGCCGGGCATTTCCCGCCAGCTGACAGATATGATCCATGTGATCAATGATGTGATCGAGTTTCACGGTCGAAGGATCCGAAACGCCAATCTTCCAACCGGGACGAATCATCCAGTTGTCAAACGCCGCACCGATCACCGATCCACGCCGAATCAATTCTTTCAGCTGCCGATCGTCGAGCTGCCGATCACCGGGGACCAGTGCCCGGCAATTGTGATGACTGGCGAGACAAGGGCCTTGATAGATTTCCATCGCGTCCCAGAAGGATTGATCCGCCAGATGGGTGACGTCAAGCAGCATGCCAACCTTGTCCATCTCTTGCAGCAGTCGCTTCCCGTCGGCGTTGAATCCCCCTTCGCTTCCTGTCCCGAAACAGTAGGGGCTGGGGCCATAATGGGCAGGCCCCAGCAGCCGCAGTCCAGCGGCGTACCAGTCGGCGATCTGTTCGGGATACAGGATGGGGGGACTCCCCTCCATGCTCAGAATAAATCCCAAGGGGGGCTGGCCAACAGCCGGGGTCGTCGCAGGCAGGGCTTGCCATTCTGCGACGTGCCGATCAAGTCCTTCCTTATCCTTCACCTCTCGCAGCACGCCTCGAGCAATCATCGCGTGGTAGTAGGCGAGTTGCCCTCGAGCCATCGCATAGGCGGTCTCGCGTGACTGCGGAAACGTCAGCGGTTTATCCTTGCGGTGGAAACGGGGCAGCAGCGTGACGATCATCAGCCCCACACGCCCCCGACGCAACTCGTCCCACGAGACCGTACAGGGGCCGGGAATGATTTGCTCGAAATGCTGCTCGAACTCGCGAATTTTCGCGGCGGGCAGCATCAGATCACGGTTCCACTCGAGTGCATTCCAGGCCATGTCGAGGTGAGCATCAAAGATGAACATCGAACGAGTCTTCCTATTCTGGTCTAGTGATGACGATGTCTGCAGGCTTTTCCCGCAACGGCTGATTCGCCAAGGAAAATGTACGGATTGAACCAGGCCAGCACAACCACAACCACTCGCCCGTGAGTCTGGAACAGGGACGGAGTCTCAATCGATGGTTCGGGGCGACTGGGGGGAATGGCGAGTTCGCGAAGCCGGTTTGATTCCGCGTGATTCCGGAAATGAAGCGAAAAAACGTGTTGGGTGATGCGCAGACCATCCTTGACGGTCTTTGCAGGTCGACCTACACTGCGCGACTTGAATTGACGACAGCCGTTCTCCAAGATGAAATCTCAGCATGAACAGTGAAGAGCGACATCAGCTTCAGACCAACGACCTCGGTGTTGTGGCAGAAAGAACTGTTGGTTTTTTTGAGCGTCACATGGGCACCATTTTGGGTGCAGCGTGTGCGGCATTGCTCGCCCTTGCGGTCGGTTACTGGTGGACCCAATCGGTTGAAACGGGAGCCGAATCCGGCTGGACTCTGTTAAATTCCGCTCAATCGATTGACGACTACGGTGCGGTGATTGACAAATTTAAGGGCCAACCTGCGGCCCAGTGGGCTCAGTTGATCGTCTCGGAAACGAATCTGAAGACAGCCCTGCCGACGATGTTTAAAGATCGTGCCATTGCGATCACAGATATCAAATCGGCCCGAAAAGGTTTTGAATCGCTGCTCGAAGAAAAAAAAGTGGACCCAGCGATTCGTGAGCGTGCGTTATGGGGTTTGGCACTTTGCGTCGAAACAACGTGTGATGGGAACGTCGAGAATCCGATTAAGGCCTACGAAGCCTTGACCAAAGAGTTTCCTGATTCGATTTTCAAGCTGGTTGCCGAAGATCGGATTGCAAGTTTGAAAAAAGAGGGCTCTAAAGAGTTTTATGCTTGGTTCAGCAAAGAGATTCCCAAGCCTCCGGAAGCACGACCTCGTGATTTCAAGCCCGAAGGGGCTGGAACTTCTGATTTTTCCGGTATTAAAGAAGGGTCGGACGACGCGTCATTCAATGCTCCGAAGTCACAGAAAGTCGAGCCAGCCGCTCAAAAAGACGAACCTGTCAAAGAGGCGGTTGACCCGGAGAAGGAAGCGGTTGACCCGGTAAAAGAACCGGTTGACGAGGCTAAGCCTGTTGAAGAAAAAGCCCCAGTTGAAAAAGCCCCAGTTGAGGAAGTCAAGCCGACTGAAGAAGCGGCCAAGGCCGAGTCTGATCCGGTGAAAACCGGCACAGAACCCGGCAAGAAGGACTAAGTGACCGCCGCAGAAATCGACTGCTACCGCAAACCACAGGGAAACTTGTTACAATACGCGAGGCCTGCATCCAGGTCCGCAACCCGAATTCTCGATCCGACATGGAAGCCCGGACACGATCGCGTCCTGGGCTTTTTGCACGTCATTCCACTAGTGAAAACACGGGCTTTCATCCCGCCTTCAAGCGAAAATCGACGATTATGAATGACAAAGTCTTTGAATTCGAAACCGAACCCGAACTGGAACAGACCGAAGATGTCGCGGCGGAAGTTCCCGGCGAACCGCTCAAGTCGATCGTCGAGGCTCGTGCACATGGCTGGCGAATCGACCATTATCTGGTTCGGCTGTATCCCAACTTCAGTCGTGCCGCGTTTCAGCGAGTGCTCGATGACGGTGGTGTTTTGATTAACGGGTTGCCCGTTAAAATGTCACGACGACTGCGCGTGAACGACAGCATCGAGTTTCATCTCCCGGTCACACCCGATCGAACGCTTCCCGCCGAAGATATTCCGCTCAACATTCTTTACGATGATGATGCGCTGATCGTGATCAATAAATCGGCGAACATGATCGTGCATCCCGGGCGGGGCAATTATCTGGGAACGCTCGCTGGGGCACTGCAATTTCATTTTGATAAACTGAGCGACGTGGCGGGAAAGCTGCGGGCGGGAATCGTCCATCGTCTCGATCGCGACACCAGCGGGGTACTCGTCGTCGCGAAGGACAACACGGTTCATCATCATCTCAGTCGTCAGTTTGAAGAGCGAACGGTCGAAAAAGAATACCGTGCCATCACGTGGGGCGAGGTTTCGTTTGACCGCGACTACATTGAAACCCATGTCCGTGTCAGTAATCGTAATCGCGAACGCATGATGGTTTGCCCCGAGGGGGGAAACTCACGACATGCTGCGACTTATTACGAAGTGCTCGAACGGTTCCGGGGATTTTCGTTTGTGCGGCTTTGTCCGCAGACCGGACGAACGCATCAGTTGCGAGTCCACATGCATCACTTGGGACATCCCATCGTGGCGGACAAGCTGTATGAAGGCCATACGAATCTGAAGCGTTCGGATTTGCTGGAAGAGGTTCCCGACGACGAGAACGAAATTCTGATCGGACGTCAGGCGCTGCACGCATTGAAGCTGGGATTCGATCATCCGGTCACGGGAAAACGAATGGAGTTCGAAGCCCCGCTTCCGGATGATTTCCAGCGCGCCTTGGGGGCCATTCGCGAACACCGCACCAAACCCGCTAAAAAAATTCTCACACCTCATTGATGCGCCCGATTTAACACCGGTCGCGATTTTGCGCCCGGTGCGATGTTGCCCGTGATACGATTTTGCATGTAATGCGTGTGATGCATGGGACAAGGGTGCAACCCCAACATCGTTCGGATGAAGATCGCTCGGCAAGAACGTTGTTCAGCGAGTGTTTTCGCTGAGGTTTGTCAGTTAGTTCGCGCTCGCAGCAGTTTGTGAGATGGTGACCGACGAGATGGATGGAATCGCTACCGAAGGGGTATTGCGGTAAGCATGTCCTCGTTTGACCCGAAGCCATCGGCGCCCGCCGATCGGTGTTCAGCCGATCTCTTCGAGTGTTGCCGAGCATGGATTACGATCACTGCAACCAGCGGGTTGCAATGGTTTAAGGTGCGACGGCACCTCGAGTTTATCCGTGACGCCGTTTGACTCACTTCTCTTCGAGGCGCGGTGAAACTTTGAGGCGATTCAACGATGAGCACGGAATGAAACCTGTGGGGCTGGAAATGGCCCCACGGGGATTGAAAAATTGCCTAGAATGTGAATCCCAGCTTGGTGAGCGAGGTGCGGACCTCATCCGCCTCGGGGCGTAGCGTTCACGCGAGTACAGCTGGGCAAGAAGCAGACTAAGTCTGAGTAGTGGGCAATTTGTTGACCGTGCCATCGAAACGATCGTACAGAGGCTGGCTGAACTGGTAACACTCCACTGACTATTGCCGCCGACATGAGCTCCGCTTGTGCTTCAGGGAATACGCCAAGGCCGCCAGACCTCCCAGGCCCGCTATCATCACTGTTGACGGTTCGGGGACCGCTGATGGGACGGTTAATACGTCGCTGATACCGTAGACGGCGGCTGTAAAATCGTGGGCTTGGACATGCGTCGTTATCCAGCCTGGGCCGGTGTCAGCAATCAGACCGTATGTGACATGATAGTCGCCCACTGCACGCCGATCATTATGTTCGAAACGTGTTGTTCCATCCGGGTTAGAGCCCGTCCATACGCGTGTGAATAAGAGACGGGTACCGTGGATGTTCGTATCAATAGCGGATAAGAGCCAGCCAGACCATAAGTTGCCGGAAGATACGAGAGTGCCGTTGGGTTTATAGAGGGGGATCGTGGACGTTGACAGGAGACTGATGTGGTCCCTCGCGTTTGTGCTACCATTTGAGACGATCGCCTTCCAACCGATCGTGGTACCGTTGTAAGTCGCACCGTTAGCGTTAATCGTGACCATGCCATCATAGTAGGTGAGTGATGAACGGATGGCATCCATCTTAATGTCCGTTAAAAATACAACTCGGAAATGCGCTCCTGGATCGAGTCCTGCAGGTGTGACAATGATAGGCGAGGCTGACACGGTGCCGGCGGCGATGGCCGCGATGGCGAACACGCACAATACGGAGAACAATTTCTTCATTTTTTCCCTTTCCAGGAGCGGACATTGACTGAGACTGCAAACGATCTCCAAAACTGGTGAGAGCCATTTGCGATCTCTCTTTGCGAGAGCTCGCGATTTATTTAGTAACACGGAGAATGCCCATTTACAAACAAACGAGATTTCTCAGTGAGAAAATCGCAGTAGAATCTTGATTCTCGTGAGTGAGAACTACCAATCGATGATGGGCAACCAGGTAACCGTTCACAGTTCGGGGACTGGCTCAGTTTTCCCGCGACAAAGTGAAGATCCGCCAAATCGCGCAAACCATTCACTCATCGTTTTGCCGGGAAAACTGTGCCTTTCCCCCGCACTTCGCTGTGAACGGTTACGGCAACCAGACACCCTGGCCGCAAAGAATCAAGAAAAACGATTTTCAAAAAAACGTCGTCAACCGGCAGAGAGACTGTTACCGCGTAGTAAGCAAGACGGATGTTCAGCACCTCAAAATTTAAATAAATTTATAAAATTTAAAGTGGTGAAACCACCCGTTGGATTGCGGCCGGCAAGGTGATTTCTCTGTATTGATGTGATTTGCAGCGAATTCGCTCGGTTTTTTGCGGATTTCCGGGATTTGTCGGTTCGTTCTGGCGGGATTCGGTCCTGGTGGGTTCTCACCCATGAGGTTGGGCCGCCGTGAAGGATTCTGCTGGTTTGGTACCGTCAACAGAATTGCAGCCACACGCGGACGGCAAATAAATTCCCGTTATGGCGTAAGTCGATTGTCCATTTTGCGGGGGGGATGAAATCGCGACCGACGAGGTGTTGCGGCAGGCATTTCCTCGTTTGACCCGAAGCCATCGGCGCCGGCCGATCGGTGTTCAGCCGATCTCTTCGAGCGTTGCCGAGCATGGATTGGGAGCACTGCAACGAGCGGGTTGCAATTGTCAAATATGCGATGAAACCTCGGGCTTATTCGTGACGCCATTTGACTCGCTTCTCTTCGAGACGCAGTGAAACGGAGACAATCATTCAGGGTCAGGGATCAGGAATTGAATCAAACGGCTGTTTGTCGTACCGTATCAGATACTATGCTCAGCATCCACGACTTTGACCGATCCCCGAAAAACGCGTGTTCGCGCCGTGACTGGCTACGGATTGGTGGAACCAGCCTGGCGGGGCTCTCACTGCCTCAGCAGGGTTGGGGTGCTCCTGCAAATCCCTCGGCCAATTCCCCGATCATGGAATTGGGAGCAAACGCCTCCTCGTTCGCTCGAGCCAAGTCGGTGATTGTGATTTTTCTGAATGGCGGGGCACCTCAGCACGAGTCTTGGGACCCCAAACCGAACGCACCGGCCGAGATTCGTGGGGGCTTCGGAACCATTTCCACGCAGACCCCCGGCTTATCGATCGGTGAGCTTATGCCGCTGACGGCGAGTCTCACAGACAAAATTGCCGTCCTGCGGGCGATGGTGACCAATGATAACGCTCATTCCACCAGCGGCTATCAGATGATGACGGGGGTGCCACACATTCCCCTGAACGTCGAAAGTGCGGTATCCAAAGCGCCGAATCTGGCCCCCCATTGGGGATCGCTGGTGAAATATGTCCAACGCCAAAATGGTCCTGCATTTCCCGCCGCGATCACACTACCGAATCGGATTGCCAACACGGGAGAAATCGTCTGGCCGGGTCAAATTGGGGGAGCAATCGGGCCGCAATACGATCCCTGGTTATTGACCTGCGATCCCTCGTCCCCCAATTTCACGGTTCCCGATCTGGCAATTCCCCCAGAGCTTCCTTCCTTGCGGTTCGAACGGCGGTTGTCACTGCTGGATCAAATGAATCGTCATTTGGATGGGTTGAGTGATTCGGCGTCGGTGCATGGCTTCAACCGACAGGCGCAGCAAGCGCTCGATCTCTTACGCGGAGCTCAGGCTCGTAAGGCCTTTGATTTAACACAGGAAACCGACGAAACGCGGGACCGTTACGGTCGGACCCGCTGGGCTCAAAGTGTGCTGCTGGCACGACGTTTGGTCGAAGCGGGGGTCTCGCTCGTGCAAGTGAACTGGTGCCGGGTGGATGGTGAACCCAACGACGGTAGCTGGGACACACACAATAATCACAATGATTTGCTGAAACGGTATCTGATGCCGTGGATGGACAAAGCCTATTCTGCCCTGCTGACGGATTTGGCCGAGCGAGGTTTACTCGATGAGACTCTGGTGGTTTGGGCGGGTGAGTTTGGCCACACCCCCCGGTTTAACGGAACCGCCGGGCGCGACCATTGGGGCCACTGTTTTTCCGTGGCCCTCGCAGGGGGTGGCGTTCGCGGCGGAGTCGTCCACGGCAAGTCCGATGAACAGGCCGCCTTTCCGATGTCGGGACGAGTGGAACCGAGCGACATGCTGTCGACCATGTTCCACCTGCTGGGGCATGCTCCCGAAACAACGTTACACGACACCGAAGGCCGCCCCCTCCCACTCAGTCGCGGCCGAGTGATCAACGAGATTCTCTAATTTCAGGCCACTCATTTAAGCCCACTGGTTTTCCTGTGTTTTCATGGTCCCCTGCTCACCGCAGCGTTCAGTCCAATCCATCGACTACGGCAGTCGCTGAAAACTGAAAACTGAAAACTCTTTCACAGGTCCCTTACTGAGGCAGATACTTGTCCGTTGCTGGACGGGGGTCGATGATGGCATCCGCCTCGGGCAAGCCGACCGCCTTTCGATTGGCCGCATCCCAGAGAATCGGCTTTTGCATCCGCAAGGCCAAGACCCCCAGCATGCCGACCTCGGTGATTTGAGCACCGATTTCAAAGGGAGAATACGACTTGGCATCCCCGGCACAAGCCAGTACCCACTCGAACATGTGCGAGTTATTCACTTGGCTCCAACGAGGCCGCTGCCCCTGGGCCGTGCGACGTGGGTCCCACTTCAGGACTTCCGTATCGATGCGGGGCTGAGTCTTCGCGATCTTCGCCACTTCGGGGTGGGTGGCCCCTTGAAAATCTTTGTCTCCATGGAAGCGAATATTACAGTCGGTGTTCCATAATCCGGCCGAGAGCGTTGCGTCGCGTCCGACAATCAAGCAGCCTGTAGATCCCACGGGCCCTTTGGTCACACTGACCGGAGGAAAATGATTGTCCCCCGAGTAAAAGTAGAGTTTGACCGGGCCCCGATCCCCTTTGGCCGCGAAGTCAAACGTGACGGTACACTCGGTCGGATAGGATTCATGCCCGAGTTCCGCACCGCTCGCTTCAATGCGGACCGGTGCCCCAAGATCGAGTGCTCGATAGGCGAGTTGAAATCCGTGGCAACAAAAATCGGCCATCGAACCACCCCCAAAATCGTACCAGCCACGCCACTTGCCGGGATGATAGATCTCGTTGTGGTAGGGGCGAATTGGTGCCGTCCCTAACCAGAAGTTCCAATCCAGTCCAGCGGGAATTGGGTCGGCTCCCGCTGGTCGATCGACCCCGTTCGGCCAGCCATGGGCCGGATGCCAGACATGAACTTCCTCAACGGCACCGAGCAATCCCGATTGAATCACTTCAAAACTGCGACGGAAACCCTCGGTCGAACACCCCTGATTCCCCGTCTGGGTCGCAAGTTTTGGATGACTTTTCGCCAGCTTTTCCAGCGCGTGACATTCGGCGATCGAGTGTGCCAGGGGCTTTTCGCAATAGACGTGTTTGCCGTGTGCCAGTGCCGCCTGACTGATGGGAACATGCCAATGGTCGGGAGTCCCGATAATGACGGCATCAACTCCCTTTTCTTGATCCAGCAATTCGCGATAGTCGTGGTAGACCCTGGCCCGACTGAGCCCCTTGATCTGCAGGGCACTTTCCCGTTGTCGCTGATCAACATCACAAATCGCGACGATCTGCTGATCCAGTTTCGCCAGCTCGGGAATCAGATAGCCACGCATCTGTCCCCCCATGCCGATGCAGGCAAACGACAATCGCTCGTTGGGAGATTGTCCCCTCAGAATCCCTGACGGCAGAATTGTGGGGAGTCCAATTCCAATGGCGGCGGCAGATTGAATAAATTGACGGCGGGAAAGCGGGAATTGCGACATAATGAAACCTGCCTCTTTGCTGGAGGAAATCAATCGCCTCAGCCGCGTGGTCACGGCTGCCAATCGCCATGTTGTCGACCAGCATCCTGCCAGCGGAATGGCATCGACTAGTATGAACTCGGTTCGCGGGAAATACAAAGCTGATCTCCTTTTGGAGGAAATCACCGCCGAAATTCGATCGACCGCAAGACGATTCACCGAGCCTCAGGGTTCCCGCCCTCGTTGGTCCCGGACGGGTGGGAAAGAAAGAACGATTCTGTCGACAATTCCGTCTGTTGGGTCTCGTCTGCAGGGTCAGGTTTGTGGAGTCACAACGTCTTGAGGTGCTGGTGCTCCGTCTGCACCTTAAAACAGGAAGTACCGTCATTTCCCGCAAAAATCGGTTATTCCGGTTATTGAAAAAAACTGATTTTGCCGGAATGCCGCAGGCAGAAATTCGGGATTCGCAGGGATCGAATTACTTGACTTCGGCTGAATCAACCGATTCTTTCACTGACCCCGCTCACGTGAGTGTTGCAACCCGGTGGTTGAACAAAATCACCTGGTGACAGGCTCTTGAATTCGGGTTGTCGGCTCCTTAAATACTGCAAATCTAGCAAGGCGTTCTCCATGATGATCAAAATCATCAACGCTCATCACATTTATATCATCGCCGTCGGAATGGGATTATTGCTCAGCGGGGGCTGTCGCAGTTCGTCCATTACATCGAGATCGAGTTCGGATCCCACCGGCGGCTCATCGTATTTTCGCTCGTTCGAGCGCCCTTCGCGGGAAAGCCGTGAAGCGGTCCCTTACGACGGTGAACTGGTCCCTGTTCCCGATCCGTCGTTCGTGCCCCCCGTACCAGGCGCTTCCGACCCATTCTATCCTCCGCCTCCGGTGCCGTCCCCGTCGGCGAAGCGATCGCGTTGGAGCCTAGTCCCGTCGG
>JBIKZJ010000356.1:0-6773 GCA_044354755.1 Schlesneria sp.
GCGGGGCGTTTGATATCGACGCACAAGGTCGGATTATTGTCGTCAACTCGTCTGCCTTGAATTACGAAACGACCCCTTCCTTTACGGTTATTACGACAGTCAAGGACACAGGGATCCCCTCAACTTCGATGGGGGCGACGATGACCATTTCGCTCGTCGACATCAACGATGTCCCGGTCATTGGTAATCAGACATTTGTCGTGAGAGAGCATAGCCTCACCGGCGCCGCGGTTGGCAAGGTTCAGGCGAGCGACGAAGATCTTCCTGCACAAACGCTTTCTTTCGCGATCACGGGAGGCAATCCGACCGGTGCGTTTTCGATTGATCCGAATACGGCTGTGATCACCGTGAACGATCCTGGCCTGATTGACTATGCGACAACCCCGATTTTCAATTTGACGGTAACGGTCACGGATAATGGAACACCTGCCCTGTCATCATCGGCGCTCGTCGTGATCAACCTGCTCGATGTTCAGGATCCACAGCTTCCGGATCAGTCCGTCTCGGTGTTTGAGCGTACTGCCAACGGAACTTTGGTGACCACGGCCACGGCGACAAATGGGGTTGGTCCTTACGCGTATTCGATCCTGAGTGGGAATACGAGCAATGCGTTCGCGATTGATCCCGTGACCGGGGTGATTACGATTAGTAATGCGGATGCGATTGATATCAATCGAAACCCGACGTTCCGCTTGAAGTTGCTGGTCGTCGACAGCCAGTCAACGCCACTGGGTGATACGGCAACAATCTTGATTACGGTGATCAATGTGAATGATCCACCGGTTTTGATTGGACTGGAAACCACTCCGTTAAACTACCTTGAAAAAGCGACAACCCCCGTTACTGCCACGCTGATCGCCACCGATCCGGACAGTGACTTTGCTCAGTCGGCAACGATCCAGATCACAACCGGTTATCGAAACGATCAAGATGTGCTGGTCTTTACTAACACGGCAAAAGTTTCCGGGGTCTGGAATGCCACGACTGGCCGCATGACGTTGACCGGAATTGACTCGTTCACAAATTACCGTGCGGCGATCCGGTCGGTGGCTTATCGTAACACTTCGCCGGCTCCGAATACTGCGAAACGAACTCTAAGTTTCGTGATTACCGATGATGGTAATTTGCCCAGCGCTGCGGTGACACGTGACATCACCGTGAATTCGATCAACGATGCACCGATGCTGGCCAATGGAAGCTCTGTGAATTTTATCGAAGCAGATCCCGCAGTCATCATCAATCCGAACATCACCGTCACCGACCTTGACAATCCCACGCTCTCTTCGGCAACCGTGACGATTACTAATTTTGTGACCGGCGAAGACGTTCTTGGTTTTGTCAACGATGGCAGTACGATGGGAAATATTGGGATCCAGTCAAACGCCAATGGTGTCCTGACATTGGTCTCGGCGGGAGCGACCGCCACCCTGAACCAGTGGCAATCGGCTCTGCGAGTCACCACGTACCTGAATTCCAGGGGAAATCCGACAACGACAACTCGCACAGTCAATTATCAGGTCAATGATGGTACGACACCCAGCAACATTGTCACCAGCACCATCAACATCAATAGCGTGAATTTCCCACCGGCGCTTTCGAACATTGAGCCTGGTGCGCTGGTCTACAATGAACTGGCGACGCAAATTGTTTCGAACACGATTGCCGTTTCGGACTTTGACAGCGTGAACCTCTCGGGGGCGACGGTTCAAATCACGGGGAACTTCCAGAGCAATCAGGATCTGCTCAAATTCACCAACACGTCGGCAATTACGGGTTCCTTCAACACAAACACCGGGATCCTGACCCTGACGGGGAGTGATACGGTCGCGAACTATCAGGCGGCACTCCGTTCGGTGACTTATTCGAATTCCAACCAGAATCCGAATACATCTGTTCGGACGGTCACGTTTATTGTTTCCGACGAAACCAATGTTTCCAGCAACTCGCTGTCGAGAAACATCAGCATCAACTCGGTCAACGACGCACCGACACTGTCGGGAATCGAAGCAATCACGCTGCAGTATTCTGAGAATACTCCGCCAAACTATGCGGTCAATAACACCATCACTGTTTCCCAGACAATTCAGGCGAATGACCCGGATAGCCTGTTAATCGGGGCTGCGGTCCAGATTACCGGTAATTACACGTGGGGACATGACTTCCTGCGGTTCACCAATACCGCAAAGATTAAAGGGACGTGGGACGGTCCGAATGGGATCTTAACGCTGGTGGGCTCAGACACACCTGAAAATTACTCGATCGCACTTCGATCAATCACTTATTACAACCAGCATGACAATCCCAGTACGTTGACGCGAACGGTGACGTACACCGTTACCGATGACGGCACACCGAACTTGTCCAGTAATCCCGTTAGTCGTGAAATTAACGTGATCGCGGTGAACGATCCGCCACGTTTGACTAATACCGATCCGCCGGTTTTGAACTACACCGAAGATGCGGCGGCTACGCCAATTTTGCCGACCGTGCTGGTGACCGATCCAGACAATAATCATCTCAGTAGTGCCACCATTAAGGTGACCGGCAATTACAATGCAAATGGTAGCTCGGACCTGCTGTCGTTCGTGAACACCGCGAAAATTACGGGAAGCTGGGATGCCGTCAATGGGGTCTTGACTCTGACGGGAGCAGAAACGGTCAGTAACTATCGTTCCGCATTGAGAACGGTTTCGTTCTCGAACAAGAATGATGGCGTGACGGCACCGACACGAACCGTGAGTTTTGTCGTGACGGATCCCTTGGGGCTCAGCAGTACTACGTTGACTCGTGACATCAATATTAGGACGCGTGCCAACGCCGCGATCCTCTCGGGGATTGAGACGACGGCGGGCCAGTACAAGGCGAATGATCCTTACACACCCTCAACCCCGATCACCTCGACGCTCGTGGCTACGGATTACGACAGTATCAACCAGGTGACCGCAGTCATCAAGATCTCTGGCAATTATGTGTCAGGGCAGGATCAACTGGTGATTAATGGCGCCCTGCTAAATGCCAATCAACTGTATGCGGCCTGGAACTCGGTGACGGGTGAATTGAGCCTTTCGGGCAGAACGACGACGGCGAATTACTTGAACGGTCTTCGGGGTGTTCGGTACATCAATACCAGTCCGGCTGCAAGCACGGCCACGCGAACCATCAGCTTCTGGTTGTATGACGACACGATGGGCAATCCATTACCCAGCAATGTTGTCAAGCGAGATATCGTTGTCATCACGAACAATGTGGCTCCGACGCTCGCGATCAACACCAGTGGTCCACTCGCCTATACCGAAAAAGATCCTGCAACGGTGATATCGCCCGCACTGACGATTGTTGATGCGGATAGCCCGAATATGCTTCGTGCGACGATCAAGATCACAGGCAATTATCAATCGGGTGAGGATCGACTGGTCTTCACCAATACTCCGACAATTCAGGGGACCTGGAATGCCGGAACGGCATCGCTGAGTTTGGTGGGACTGGATTCCCAGGCCAACTATCAGGAGGCCCTCCGCTCGATTAAGTATGTGAACTCCAGTAACAACCCCAACTTGCTGACACGAACGGTGAGCTATACAGTTGAAGACGGACTGGCGACGAGTACCGTAGCGATACGGGACATCACCCTGAGGGCTGTCAATGACCCACCGGTGATCGCCACGAACGCGAATGGGGCACTGGCTTATTCACCGGCCAACGGTTCGGTGAGCATCGCTCCAGCACTCAGTGTCACTGATGCGGATAGTCCGAATCTGACGATGGCGATTGTTCAGATTACGTTCAACTATCTGCGGAACAGAGATCAGTTGTTGTTTGTGGATACCGGGAAGATTAAGGGGGCCTTTGATTTGGCGAGTGGAACGTTGACCCTGACGGGAATTGATACCATTGCGAATTATCGTGCCGCTCTGCAATCAGTCAAATACGCGTTCATCGGAACGGCAATCGCCTCGACCAAAACGGTCAGTTTTTCGGCAAAAGATGGTGTCGCCTTCAGTAATGTTGCGACCCGCGACATCACCATCACACCTTAGGACGGTGTTGGTTTGAAGACGATTGCCAATTGACAAAGCCCAGCGACTTCTCGGTCGCTGGGCTTTTTTGGGTTCTTCTGGCTGACTCGGTTCTGGCTGACTCGGTTCTGGTTGACTCGGTTCTGGTTGACCGAGCGCGGTAATCTGCGAGCATGCGAGAGATCTGAGGAAGTTCAATCGGGAAACGGCCATGGCGAAGAAAAAAAGTGTAGCCAGACTTTCGGTGGGGGAAATCCGGCTGATGGCGGTCCTCTGGAAATCCGGTCCAATGAAACTTGCCGAGGTCTTTCGAGATCAGCCGGGAACGGTTGGCTATACCACCATCCAGACGCAGTTGAATCGGCTGGTGGAAAAGCGGGTTGTCACCAAGTCCAAGGCCAGGCCGACGTTGTATCGGGCGGTCGTCGACCCCAAGTCTGCTATCGACGCCACGCTACAACTCCTCGTTGATACTGTAGGAGGTGGCAGCATTGTTCCGCTGATTGAACAATTGATGGACCGCAATCCCCCCACCAAGTCCGAACTGAGATTGCTGAAAAAACTGATTGAGAAATCCGACTCTGCAAAGCCCGGGCTGCCGAAACGAACATTGAAACGAATCACGAAGAAACTGGCGACGAAAAAATAGCATTCGTACTTCGGATGGTGGAAATCTTCGTACGCAGGAAATCTTCCGTTTTCTCGACAGGTTTCGCTGCATTTGGTTGACGAACGATTTCCCCGGCGTGACACTGTCGTCGGACCAAGATTTGCCCACATTCAAGATTTGCCCACATTGATGTTGTGTATCATGTGGCTTGAGAAAATCGCTACTTATAAAAATCGCTGGGAGTGCTCGTTCATGCGTTGTCGCTGGTTGTCTGCTGTTGTGCTGGGACTGGGGTCTTCAGCGTTTCTGTTGGCTGATGAGGCTCGATTTGAGCGAATTCCGCTCGATTCGAACTTTCGGGCCGAAGGGGTCGCTGTTGGTGATTTCAACAAAGATGGCAAGCTTGATGTCGCTGCAGGCGATGTCTGGTATGCCGCTCCCGACTGGAAAATGAGTCGCATCCGACAGCCACTGACTCAACAGGGAAAACCGACCGAAGCGTATGACGGTACCAAAGGGTATTCGAACTGTTTTGCCAGCTGGTCCTACGATTTGAATCGGGACGGATGGGACGATTTGATTGTGGTGGGGTATCCCGGCGATCCATTTTACTGGTACGAGAATCCCCGGAACCAGGGAGGCGACTGGAAACCGCACGAAATCTGGCACAGTGCCTGCAATGAAACGGTGCTGTTTACCGACCTGAACGGCGATGGTGTTCCCGAACTGATTCTTGGTTCACAACCGGAACGGCAGATGGGGTATCTGACGATTCCCACCACGGAAAAATGCCAAGAGAAATGGAAGTTCACACCGATCAGCGAACCGGGTGAGCCCAATGAGAACGGGACGTTCAAGTACTATCATGGGCTCGGTACGGGGGATGTCAATCGTGACGGTCGCTTGGATGTGATCATTCCCCATGGCTGGTGGGAAGCCCCCGAAAAGCGCGATTCTCAGATCTGGACGTTTCACCCGCTGCCACTGGCCAAGGACAATCAAGGGGCACCACTTCACGCCGCCGATATCCATGTGATCGATCTGGACCTGGATGGAGACAACGACCTGATCCTGAGTTCAGCGCATGGGTTTGGACTGTGGTGGTTTGAGAATCCGGGTCAGGAGACCTCGAAGCCGTTCCAGTATCATTTGATTGACGAATCCTTTTCGCAGATGCATGCCTTGGCTCTGGTCCCACTCGTGGAAAAGGGAAAGCTGGCCTTGGTGACAGGGAAGCGGTTCTTTGCTCACATGGGGAGCGATCCGGGTGAATTTCAGCCCGTGGTGATGTGCTGGTTTGATCTCGAACTGAAAAAAGGGGAATCCCCTCGATTCGTCAAACACGAGATTGAAGCGGGCAAAGACACGGGGGTCGGGACGCAGTTCACGGTGATTGACTTGAACAAAGACGGCAAGCTGGACATCGTCTTGTCGAACAAAAAGGGTGTGAACGTGCTGCTGCAAAAATGACTTCAACAGAGTCCCGCAATCGGGTCACCGTGGTAGACCTGATGCGGACGGTTTAGCAGATCTTTCCAGGTAATTGTTGCGGGAAGCCCCAATGCCTGGTAGATCGTGGCGGCCATGTTTTCGGGCGTTTGCGCGTCCGATTTAGGATAGGCTCCCAGACTGTCCGAGGCCCCAATTACGGTTCCTCCACGGACGCCGCCACCGGCAAAAAAGACGGACTGTACCGCTCCCCAATGGTCGCGGCCGGGGAGTTTGGTTTCGGCTCCTGGAAACGTAAAGATCTTCGGGGTGCGGCCAAACTCGCCCGCCATCACAATCAGCACGTCATCGAGCATTCCCCGGTCCGCCAAGTCATCGATCAGGGCCGAGACCGCGCGGTCGGTTGGTGGGAGCAGGTAATTTTTCAGATTCCCAAACGCCGCCTCGTGGGTGTCCCACGATTCGTCATTCCCCAGATTGACCTGCACCAGACTGACCCCGGCTTCGACCAGTTGGCGGGCCATCAGCAGCGACCAGCCGAACGAATTTCGGCCGTAACGATTTTGATCCTTGGCCGCAGCGGCATGCACATCGAGTGCCTGGTGAACTCGTCCCTCGAGCAGCATGGAAACAGCCGTTTGACGGTGCCGGTCAAATTCCAGCACATCGGCCGCCTGATCGAGGTTTTTACGTTGACG
>JBIKZJ010000042.1:0-22425 GCA_044354755.1 Schlesneria sp.
CCCCTTCCAGTAAAACATTCGTCATTTTTCGCCGTCCCAACTCGGCAGCCAGCAGACGGAGGTCGGGATGTCCAGCGGCATCCGCGTCAATCTGGACCACTTCGACGCCCGCTTGCTGGAGCATCACTTGTTGCTCGCGGGGTGCTGCAGCGGTCGTGATTACCAGCACCGGGGACTCGTGACAGGTTCTGACCAGTTGAGATTCCAACGGCAACCGGGCAGAGGAATCGACGAGGATTCGGGTGGCGAATCGTGGCCCGGCGGGTCGTGCCGTCAAGAGAGGGTCGTCGACAAGTGCGGTACCGATTCCGATAAGGATTCCATCCATTCGACCGCGCAGTTGATGGACCACGGCTCGCGAGGCCTGATTGGAAATCCACTGGGAATGTCCAGTATGGGCCGCAATTTTCCCATCCAGGGTCATTGCCCACTTCGCATGAAACCAGGGGCGTTGATGGAGCATGAGTTGTATGAATGGTGCGATCAACCGGCGGGCGTCCGCTTCCAGCAACCCCACTTCGACTTCAATTCCCGCTGCACGCAGTTCTGCGATTCCTCCCCCATCGACATGGGGGGCGGGATCACGAGTGGCAATCACGACCCTTCGCACGCCGGCGGCCACGACTGCTTGTGAGCAGGGAGGAGTTTTACCAAAATGACAACAGGGTTCGAGCGTGACGAAGAGTGTGGCACCACGGGCCGAGGTTCCTGCAGCAGCAATCGCATGAATCTCGGCATGTGGTCCACCAAACTTCTGATGCCAACCTTCACCCAGGATCCTGCCCGAATCATCCACGATGATCGCCCCCACGGCGGGATTAGGCTCGACCATCCCCGATCCACGCCGGGCAAGATTGCAGGCGTGGCGCATGATCGATTCGGCTTGTGGTGCAGGAATCCTCATCAATTACTGACCTGGTACCCAGAGCTTTCCCGCAGTTTGAGCGGGCTCGGCGGCTCCAGGACTCCAAATCCCCCCAGCCGAGACATCGATTGCGGGGGTGATGATCTCGAGCGATTCCCAGGGTGACGGAATTCCAAATGCCGCCAGCGTTTGTTCAATATGGGGTCGGATTTGAGGGACCTTGGGTCCATAGTAGGTCACAAAACGATGCAGCAGCGTTTTGAGCTGTGGATCGGAAGGGTCTTCGAGCCGTGTTCCCAACTCGGCCATATCCCAGGCCCAGGAGTTTTGAAAAGCCGATTTTCCTTCTGGAACGGGAAGCTCGCGGCCACGCTGAATCCAGGAAAAGGCTTCCTCGCGCCGACCAGACGCGATCGCAATTTCACTGAGCAATCTGAAGACCCGCTGCAGATCAAACTGATCAGCACAGGATGCCCTTTCAACCGCCGCTTTCAGCACGTCGTACAAGGTCTCGTCATGCCGAATCAACATGGATCGATTGACAACGGTGACCAGTTGTGGGTCCGTTAATCGTTCGAGGGGCAACCGATGGAGTTGCATAATGGAAAGGCCACCCAAGCCCGCTTCTTCCGTCACATCCAGCGGCGGCAGCAGGTCGATATTGAGGCGTGCATGCAGAACCTTTAAACCCAAACCACGTTCTCTGCGCTGGGCCGAGGCGTCGAGTACATAAATTGCAGCGATGAGCGCGGTGCGAAGTGTGGGGTCACTGACCGCCTGTTCTGGGGTCTTGCCGCTCAAGGCCTTTAATGACTGATGCGGCCATTTTTCCTTGGCGACTGACGACCAGAAACGACTCAACAGTTCCCGTCGCTCTGTCAGCCGCATCGTTGTCGGCAGATACCATTGATGTTCGAGTATCTGAGATTCGGTGGCCATGGCACCCACAACGTGAGGTTGTGATTCGTCCATCACCCAGGAAATCAGTTCGCCTCCCACAGCGGTTAAAACAGACTTTGCTGCTTCGACTGCCGAGGTCCCCAGCCCGGCCAGCATCAACGAAGCAGGCTTATTTGTCTTGGGATTGACATCCCATACGACCATCTTGGCAATGACGCGAGGGATTGCCTCTAGCGAAATTTGCGTGAAATCGATTTCTTCGAGTTCTGTGTCAATTACCACGTACGCCGCAACGGGTGGATTCACAGACTCGGGATCCGCGGGAACATCGATGCGATGAATCCGGGGCTTGTCATCCAGGATCGTCAGCAATCGCGAGACCGACGAGACCTCGCCGGTGTAGACAAATTCTTCAATCACATCGTCGGTGATCTTTTCGTCCAGAAGTTGGGCCAATGTTTCACATTCAACGGCAATTCCCAGGTCTGAGTAGTACCGAGCGGCACGATGTAACGACTCGGCTCCCCCTTTTTCATCCCCATCCCAGACGCGACATAACCCAACCGAATGCCAGATTTCTGCACGTTCAGGTTCGGCTTTCGCAAGTGCCGAGAAGACATCCGCAGCAATACTCCAACAGCCGACGGCAGCGTACTTTTGGCCTTTTCGAACTTCTTTCTGAACTTCATCCGAACCCGTGATCGCGGGAAGCAGGTGAGAACCTCGCATCGGATAGGGGATTTCATCGGCACCATCCAGTTCCAGTAACTGAACGAATAACTCTTGTCGGCGTGATTCCGGGGCGAGTCTCAGCGAGAGTGCCAAATGTTCACGAGCAGCCATCATGTGGCCACTTTGAGCGTGCATCGCCGCTTGCGAGGATGCGAGATCGCTCACCATCGCGGGAACTTTCTTCGCGCTCCGCTGGAATGCACGATGAATCGCTTTTTTCGCCTGCAGATGACCTTCTGTCCGAACCATGGCGACCGCGTAGAGCACGATCGCCAATTCATTGTCGGGATAGACTTCGAGAACCTGCTTCAGGAGATCGCGGGCAGCAGGCCCCTCGTTCAGGTCTAACAGCAGCATGCTTCGCGTGGTGCCGACCCAGGCATTCTTCGGATGCTTCTGGTCAAGAATCTCTAATTGCTGCAGAGCAACTCGTGGCTGATTGCCCTCGATCAGCCGACTGATTCGATCCATCTCGTCGGCAATCGCCGTGCAACAGAATTTAAACTTTTTCCCGCTTCCGCAGGGACAGGGAGCATAGATATCAACGGACATGAAGGGTGTCCTTTCCACAAAGAAGCGACGGAATTCCACAAGATCTGGTCCGCTTGGACGCAAAAATTTGTTAACCACAATTGTGGTTGAATCGGCGAGATCATCGGCCGAATTGATTGATCATTAGTTGGTCGAGAAAAGGGATTAACCGAGTCTCTGAATCGGGAAAGTTTAACAAGAGTTCGCTTATTTAACAGGGGAACTGCGCGGCCAAAGTGTGGCTTTTCCAGAGTTTTGCCGACTCCGCCCCTCGCAAAAGGAGCCGAATCACCCCCGCAAGAACAAATCGGCCTGTCGCAAACAGTATCCTGACCGATTTCAGACCGCTTAACACGGCAAATCTGTCGGCATCCACCGCAATCAAAACCGTTCATCGGATCGTGGGGATTGTCGAGTCGGTCCAATTGGACGAATGCAGCACCGCATGCCCCGATCGCGATGCGGGTGGCAAGGACTCTGCCGCTTCCCCATCAATGTTACTGCTCAACGCGTCACGGCTCAAATCCGAAGTTTCCAGCGAATCGCCGACCGGCGGCAAGAGATCGTTGGATTCTTCCACCGTTTGTATGGGGACCATTCGGACTCGTCGTGTTTTCGCCGCAGTCCCCATGCCGGGGACCACTTTCACAACCTGACTCAATTCCAAACTGCGTCCCACCGGTGCCTGAAAGGTCAACTTGACGATCAGGTCCGAATGTTGCGGGTTCTGGTCCAGAGGGAGGCTGAACTGAAATCCGGAACTGGCAATTCCCCGTGTCCAGTGTCGACCGCATTCATCCGCTGAAAAAGTCCAGCGTCCAAGTTCTCGGTCGGACTCGGGGAGTTGCGGATCGAACAGCCGGAATTCCACCGCTCCTGCAACCCGAAGTACTTCATTGTCCGCATCCAGGGGGACAAATTGAATGACCACGACATCGTCGCCGGGTCGATCATCTTTGTTCAGGCCACCACTGGAGAGGGAATGGATACGTAAGCGAGAAGCCAATATTGGCGGGCGATCCACCAAATCAGGCACGTTTCCGATCTCAGCCAGTTCTGTGCGGAGTTTTTCCGCTTCGATTCGGGCCTGTTTTAATTCCGACCGCGTTTTCGCCATCTCGCTGGCGGATTGCGTCAACTGCGACTCTTGCTCACGAATCCGTGCCTGCAAAAGATCCGAGTCCATCCGCCCGGCGCAACCGCAAATCAGAATCCATGACGACATCGCCACGAGCAGCATGGGCTTCATGTCAACTTCCCTGTCCAGAGCTCAACCGCAATCATCCTTGAATGCATCCGTGAATGACATTAGCTGTCTCCCCGAGATCTGACAACGGCAAGTTGACTAAAGTTCAACGATTACTGAGAGAAGCGTCTACTGCGAGAAGCGTCGATTGATCGTGCGAAGCATTGCTTGTTCCAGGGCAGGATCGCGACCTTGATCAATCCATCCCGAGGGAGTTGCCTGGCCGACCACGGGATTCAAATCTCGCTGCAAGGCACTGTTGTCCAAAAAGGTGGCCCCGCCGGCAAAATTCGCGGCACGCGGCACATCTTCCAGTTCCTTGATCGCCTCGACCGCAACCAGATAGCCCCCTGGAGCAGGGGTGAACCGAACATAGGCTTTTCGCCGAATCGATTGCAGCGTACTTTGCAGCCGATTCTCTTGACCGACCGAGTCGGGATGCCAGGGTTCCATGAGACTGGCACCGGTCTTATACCGAGTTTCGATGACTCCGCCGAGTTTGTTCTCGCGTTCGATTTCGAACAGGTAGTCATGTACGACATCCACTGTTCTTTCCCAAGCCTCTTCCGAATTATTCGCACGAACAAAAACCGGATTTGCCACAGGGGGGCCGCCAGCGTCCATGGTCACACAGCCCGAGAGGGCTGAAAACAGCACAGTAAACAAGCAGCAATGAAGGATTCGTGGCGTCATTCGACCGGAACCAGGCAAGACGGGTAAAAATTCGGAACGATCGCCGCGTAATGTGACAGAGTTATGCCAATCGCTCAAGACCGAATTTTTTGAGATCAAGCCCTCGGCAACCCGCCACCTGCGGTGACAAAAACCCAGATTTCCATTCGGGAGAGAAATTCACACACCGAGAGGAACACCTGCTCCAGAAACTGACGAAAAACACAAAAAACGAGACTGCAAGACACTCTGTCCAATCAGAAATTCCAGTTCGAACCAAGTGATCCGCTGAGATCTGATCACGTCTCTTCGATGTTGGTGATTTCAAAACGCGTGATGCCACGCGGTGCCTGAAATTCCACGTGATCACCGATCTTTTTATGCATTAACGCAGTGGCAAGCGGCGATGCTGTTAAAATTCGCATGACATCACTGGTGTAATCCTCTTCACCGGGACCGACGAATTCGTATTGCTCAATCGAATTATCGCTGAGATCACGGACCGTGACGCGTGTCCCGAAGGTCACGACCCCTTTGGGCAAGCTCGATTTATCGACAATAAAGCAATCCGCGAGGGTCGATTTCAAGGAATTGATCCGCGCCTGAAGCATCCCTTGCGCCTCGCGCTGACCGTGGTATTCGGCGTTCTCACGCAGGTCACCTTCCGCCCTGGCATCGGCAATTGCCTGCGCGATTCGGGGCATCTCGACTTGTTCCAGCAGCCGAAGCTCTTCCTTCTTTTTGTCGTAGCCTTCGCGGGAAATTGGCTGCCGTTCCATGATCCGTCCTCAATTCAAAAGAGATGATAACTTGCCCGAGTGTTGAACCCGAGTGTTGAACCTACGCATTGAATTTGACTCGGTATTGAATGAGCCCATGCAATACTCAGCGGCATTGCCTCGTCAATCACCGCTTTGTCAAAACTCAAATGGAAGCACGGGCGACGAAATTGTCGCCCGTGCAGAGTTTTTTTACTGATCAGAAACCGTTTCGCCGCACTGTCAAAAATGACCAATTCATCGGAATGCGGAGAGGTCGCACCGAGGTGGGGTCAAATCGTTGTCGACCAATGGGATGCGATGACTGATCTATTCGATATTATACCACGACAGAATCAAGATGCTATCCGACGTGGGTCCAACTTCCCGATTTCGCACTCGTCAACACAGCATCACAAATCTTCTGTGTTTCCAGGGCATCGCGGAACGTTGGCCCCACGGAAACCCCTTTGTCCACCCCTTGAAGGAAATCGGCAACATGGTGCACAAAGGTATGCTCGTACCCAATTTGCAGCCCAGGAACCCACCAGTTGGCCATGTAGGGGTGATCCCCATCCGTGACGTGAATCGAACGCCATCCGCGCAGATTTCCTTCGTCGCGATGGTCGAACCACTGCAATCGGTGCAGGTCATGCAAATCCCACTTAATCGAGGCGTTTTCACCGTTGATTTCAAAGGTGTACAGGGCCTTGTGTCCCCGGGCATAGCGTGTGGACTCGAACAACCCTAACGAACCATTGCCGAACCGGCACAAGAAAGCACAAGCGTCGTCGATTTCGACTTTTTCGACCTTTCCTGTCAGGGTGTGCTTCCGTTCTTTGATGAACGTCTCGGTCATAGCGGTCACATTTTGCACTTCGCCATTCAACCAAATCGCCGTATCAATGCAGTGGGCGAGCAAGTCACCTGTGACACCACTACCGGCGGCAGCCGCATCCAACCGCCAGAGTGCCGCACCCCCTTGAGGCAAATCGGCGGAAATGGTCCAATCTTGCAGAAAATTAGCCCGGTAATGAAAAATCCGGCCCAGCTTCCCCGAATCGATCAATTGCTTGGCAAAGGTGACTGCAGGAACCCGTCGGTAGTTGTACCAGACGGTATTCAGCACTTTGGCCTGTTCCACGGCCTGGCACATCGCTTCCCCCTCGGTCGCATCCATCGCCAAAGGCTTTTCACACAGAATCATTTTGCCGTTTGCGGCGGCAGCAATCGCAATATCATGATGCAGGTTATTCGGAGTGCAGATATCGATGGCATCGATATCCTTTCGCTCGACCAGTTTGCGCCAGTCAGTCTCAATCGATTCGTATCCCCAGCGATCCGCAAAGGATTTCACCTTGACGGCATCCCGAGCACAGACCGCCTTCAATACCGGCTGATGGTCCGAGTCAAAAAAGTGGCTCACTTTTCGATACGCATTCGAATGCGTTCGGCCCATGAATCCATACCCGACCATTCCAATTCTCAGTGGCTTTCCCATGCGTGGTCTCTCCTGAATCTCTTAAATCATCTCGGTTGGCGCAACAGATACACTGTTTGCAATCACAGGCCGCTTCTCGGTCTTCCCCCTCAGCAATGGCTTTTGCCGCGCTGTGGATCGATTCAGTATCATAAGCGCAGTTCAATCACTCATGCAAACCGAACGAGCCCGGAACGTTTTGTGAGTCCGCTTCCGGGGAAATCGACCTGCAAGCAGGCTCCGCGGCAACTTTCGCCGAAACTGGTTCAATTCCAAAAATTTGCCCGTCAACTCGGCAAGATCTCGTCGGAATCCGTATTGACCCTTTTCCGCCAGATGGACTATTAATCGCCCGTCTTCTGCTATTGCCTTTCGATTTGCCTTTCATTTTGCATTTCACGCGTGAATCCCACCCCTCGGGGTTGGAGCTCACGATTCCAGTTTTCGAGTACACGGCCGGGTCGCTTTCGCTCACGGCTTTAACTGTTGTCGAAGAATGTTCGACGCGCCTCGTCAATGCCAGACCCGGAGGAGGAGTTATCTTGGGTAGGATCATCGGACTGATCGGTTGTACGACATTGGTTATCGCTGCGATGCGATTGACAAATCTTCAGTACATTGAAACCACGGCTGTGAAGGGTGGTGAAAACCGCAGTGCTGCCCAGGTCAAGTTGACCCCAAGGGAGCATTACAAACGAGGAAAGGAACTCTACCTGCGTGGCCGGTATGTCGAATCACTTTCTCATCTCGAAGAAGCTTCGGCTTCCACCTCGGGCCTTACCGCGTCGGAACGACGCCAGGCTGACGATTGTCTCAATCGTGCCCGCACGAAAATGCAGGCCCTTGCGAACAAGAGTGGCCCCGCAACAAAATCGGTTGTTCGCGGTCAATCGGATTCCTGGGACGAACCCGCCCCGGCAGAGGATTCCGACACGGAAGAGATTGCCAAAGATCGCGTCAATCAGTTGATGATTCAGGCGAAGGCCGCTTACAACGCCGGTTCTCAAAAAGAAGCGGTCAAGCTGGCACAACTCGCCAACAATCTCGCGAAAACGTCGAAACTCAAATTTTCCAAGGCGGAAATGTCGCCGGGTGAGTTTCTGGCCAAACTGTCCTCGGCCAAGCTGGACCTGACAGCCGCAGCGAAATCATCGCAGGATTGGTCCAGTGGAGACGCAGATTCCCTGATCGATCGTTCGATCAAGCCCGCAGTCGCACAGGGAAATTCGCGTGAGGATATTCGGCAAACCTCGTCAAAAGAGGGATCGTTCGACGCCAACGACGCATTAGCACCGGAAACCGATCGAACTGCGGCAACCTCACGCAAGCCAGGAACTGCCAAGAAACAGGCGATGGCTCTTGTCGCTCAAGCCCGAAAAGATATTCAGGCAGGACGACTCGACGACGCCAAGCGTCGGGCGCTGGAAGCCCATGAAATTGATGCCTCTTACGACCTGATCGAAGATCGTCCCGAATTGTTGCTGGCCGACATCGATCGTCGCATGAATACCACCACACTGGCGCGTACGTCCGGCACAAAGTCGGCCAAAGCTGCGGCAACGGATGCGGAACAGAGTGATGCTTCGCAGGGTTCCGATTCAGAAGAGACCGCTACTTCGGATAAATCGCGGGCGAATCAACTGCTGGAACAAGCCCGACAGGCATTAAAAGCGGGTGACCTGGAGACAGCTCAAGCGAAGGCTGAACAGGCTGACAAGTTGAATGTCGTCTACAAACTGTTCGAAGACATGCCCGATATCATCCTCACGGAAGTGGCTGCACGCCGGGCTGCTGACAACATCGCGAGTACCGGAAAATCGAAAAACGGAGTCAGCGGGAAAACCGCTGGCTCAGGCTCGTCAGCTCAGGGTCGAGCAAACTCCGACGAACTTGCACAAGCCAAGTCGCTCGTGGCAAAGTCCCGCGCAGCACTTAAAAGTGGCAATCTCGAGGCCGCCCGCGAGCTCGCCACGCAGGCCAATCAAATGAAAGTTGCCTTCAGCCTGTTTGAAGATACTCCCGAGATCCTGCTCTCGGACATTGACCGGGCTTCGAATGGGAATGGATCTGCGATCGCAGCCTCGGCCTCCTCGAAAGGTTCCGCCGCAGATGGCATGACGAAACAGGCCGAAGCGATCAAGCTGCTTCGCGAAGCCCGTAAATTAATGAAGGATGGACGATACGACGAAGCACGCAGCAAAGCCGCACTCGTTGAAGAGATGGAAGTTGCTTTGCCCGTGACCGCCGACAGCCCAGATCTGCTGATGGCAGACCTGAACAAAGCCCTCTCGACCGCCAACATCGCATCGAAAGACAAGAAACGAAACGGTGATGTCAGCACCGCCAATGTGGTCGAACGCTCGAATGATGCGAACAACCCGTTTGCAGCACGAAGTGGCCATCGTGGCAATCTCGTCGGTGCCAGCAGTACCGAATTGGTCGATGCCGACCAGGGGACTGACGAGCCAGAAGTTGCCGAGATCAGCAAGTCAGGACTTTCCGCCGGAGAACTCTATAACCGGGGGATGGCCGAGCTGAAAAAAGGAAAACGTGACCTCGCCTACCAGGCATTCAAAGCGGCTCATGATTCGGGTGAGCGTCTCGACGCGGTTCGTACTCAACGGATGAACGACTATCTTCGCGATCTCGCACCACGCGGTAATCGTGGTGGGATTCAATTGACGAATGATGTCGCGGATACGACTGCAGAACCAACACCTCTGGATGCCGCACGACAAGAACAACTGGTCAAGTTCGAGCGAGTCCGTGCGGATGTGTTGAATTCGGTCTTCAAGGCAGAACGCCTGAAGGAAACCGAACCTGAAAAGGCTTTGGAACTGATCGATCAAACGATTGCCAAAGTGGAAAGTGCCGAACTTTCCAGTGAGGCCGCAGCTCCACTGGTGAAGCAACTCAATCGCACCCGCACCGTGCTGCGAACCGAGATTGAACAGCAGGCCCCCAACATCGAATTGCGAGCCGAGAACAAACGCGTCAAGGATCAGATTGAAAAAGACATTAAAAATGCCGTCCGGATTGATCAGGATCTGGTGAAATTGGTGGAAGAGTACAACGACCTCTACAAGCAACAACGTTATGCGGAAGCGGTCGTGGTTGCCAAGAAAGCGAAGGAACTGAATCCCAAGGATCCCACCGTGGTCACGATGGTCATCAAGGGACAGCTCGCTCTGCAGAACAAATTCAACGAAGATTTGAAGAGCGACAAGGAAGATACTCGACTGCGAAGTGGTAATGATGTCGAGCGAGGACTGGTTCACAGCCTTTCCGATGAGCATCCACTTGCGTTTGATAAAAAGATGTGGGAAAACGCGAATAAACGCAAAGGGAAGTACGGAGCCGACAACCGAACCCGTAGCGAAGATGAAATGCAGATTGAAAAGAGTCTGCAAAAGAAGATTTCGCTGCATGAAGAAAACGTACCGTTGGTCGATGTGATTCGCAAAATCAAAGCCGTGGCCGACATCAACATTGTCTTCGATGAAGCGGGCCTGGAAGAAGAAGGGGTCAGCTCAAACACCGCGATCTCGATCGATGTCGACAGCATTATGGTGAAGAGTGCCTTGAATCTGATTTTGCAACGTTTCCAGTTGGCCTACATGGTTGATAACGAAGTGTTGAAGATCACCAATCGCGTCCGTCAGCGTGGTGAATTGATTAACGCAACCTACTCGGTTGCTGACCTGGTGGTTTTGATTCCGAATTTCGGTACCGATTCCTCGGCAGCTTCGCCACGAGTCGGAGGTGTTCCTGGACCTAGCCAGGGCTTTGGAAACCAAGCCTATTTGACCCCCGGTATTGGCGGACAAGCGTTTGCTCAGGTTGGCCCCAATGGGAATGGATTTGGTCAGAACTTTGCTGGGGATGCGGATTCCCGGTTGAACGGGGGACGTCGTAGTACCGATTTCAGTGAACTGACGAACCTGATCACCTCGACCATCTCTCCCGATACGTGGGAACAGGCGGGTGGCCAGGCGACCGTTCAACACTTTGAAACGACATTGAGCCTGGTGATTCGTCAAACTCAAAAGGTCCACGAAGAAATTGCCGATTTGCTGAGTCAGCTTCGTCGCCTGCAAGACCTGCAGGTCACCATCGAGGTTCGGTTTGTTACGGTTTCCGATCGATTCTTCGAACGAATCGGTGTCGACTTCGACTTCAACATCAAGCCAACAGTCGGCTATCCTAAGTATGACAATAATCTGTTACCAATCCTTCCGTTCGGGTCGACTCTGATTCCTCAAGCGGGCCAAAACACGTTCGGACAACAGGGACAACAGGGCCAGCAAGGTGGTCAGCAAGGTGGTCAGCAAGGTGGACAGCAGGGTGGACAACAGGGTGGTCAACAGGGTGGTCAACAGGGACAAGGTGGACTGCAATCGACCGGGCTCTTCCAACCTGGTCCAGCACAGAGCTTGGTGAATAACCCTCGCAGCAACACCGTTGTCGGACTCAGTTCACCAACTCAGTTTACGCAAGACTTGACGATTCCCTTCCAACAAGGGTCGTTCGACGTGGGGATCCCTTCGTTCGGTGGATACAACCCAACGGCAGGTGTTCAAACCGGTATTGCGATCTTGAGTGACCTGGAGGCGTTCTTCTTCATCTCGGCAGCACAGGGAGATGAACGTTCGAACTTGCTGTTTGCACCGAAGGTAACGACATTCAATGGGATCGCGGCGACCGTGAGCGACAACCGGACACGTCCTTTCGTAACCAGCCTGGTTCCGACGGTCGGCTTCGCGGCTGTCGGTTATACACCGATCATCACGAACATTCCTGAAGGGATCACGCTTACTGCAACACCTGTGGTTTCCGCGGATCGACGGTTTGTTCGCCTGACACTGATGCCGATCTTCCGAAGTATCACCGATGTCTTTACCTTCACCGCTGTTGGTGGTGGGGGTGGTGGTGGTGGCCAAGGTGGTGGTCAAGGTGGCGGTGGTCAAGGTGGTGGTGGCCAGCAAGGTGGTCAAGGTGGCTTTGGTGGTGGCGGCGGCGGCGGCGGCGGCGGTCAGTTTGGTATCGGGGGCGGCCTCGGTAGCATGCAGATCATGCAAACCTTGTTCACCCAACAGGGTGGCTTTGGTGGCGGCGGCGGCGGCGGCCAGCAAGGTGGCCAGCAGGGTGGCCAGCAAGGTGGCCAGCAGGGTGGTCAACAAGGTGGTCAGCAGGGTGGTGGTGGTGGTGCAATCACCGTTCAACAGCCTGTTGTCGAAACCATCAACGTGTCGACCACGGTCAGTGTTCCCGACGGCGGGAGCGTCCTTTTGGGTGGAATCAAGCGGCTGAAGGAAGGCCGAAAAATGGCTGGGGTTCCGATCTTGAATAAGATTCCTTACGTCAGCCGATTGTTCAAGAATAGTGGAGTCGGACGTGAAACGGAAAGCCTGATGTTGATGGTGACACCTCGTATCATCATCCAGGAAGAAGAAGAAGAATTGCTGGGTATCCCACGCAACTGATCCTGATTGGAAAGCCAACTACGGTCGTTCCCTCACACAGAACGACCGTCGCTTGTGCGAGCGAAATTCGAGACCCCCCCCGAGGCTCTGTCGCAAGTCCTCGGCCGCCGCGATCCGACCGGGCTGGATCGCGGCGGTTTTTTTTACTCTGCTTCCGCTGGATTCACTTTGCACCGAATGGGGCATTGAGAAACCAATCTGTCGGTCAACCGGCCCGGAAAAAAACGGGGATCAAACCGATTGACTGAAAAGAATCCCGTCGTTACAGTTCCGTGCAAGAGGGATGTGCCGGTTTTCAGATTTCTGCACATTTTTCTGGGAATTCGGACGAGAGGCTCAATCTTGATTCCCATTCCGCCGATAAAAACATCGCTGGCTCCGTGGCCAAGTGGCTAAGGCAACGGATTGCAAATCCGTCATCGTCGGTTCGACTCCGACCGGAGCCTCTCGATTGAACCCCTCGCAAAACTTTGGTTTTGCGAGGGGTTTTTCGTTATTTGAGCCCGAGTTAAAGTGGGTCAATCACAACCTGGCTGCGTGAAAGTTCAGTTTTCAGCATCTCGAATCGTTTTCTCTTCGTCTTTGCATGATTCGAGTGATTCTTTGCATGATTCGAGTGATTCGTGGGACGCTGAGTTCACCATCTTCGCATTTTTGCAAAGGGGGTGATTCACGAATCGAATGCCGTATTCCATCGAATCCCTTGTTCCATGAATTTGGCTGATCGCTGCTGTGAGGAAGGGACCAATAATCCTACGGAGACCGAGCAGTTCGATCGTTCTGGCCGTTGAGGGGGACCGATCAGGGAACGAAGCCGTCCGGTTTGCTGCAGAGTCCATTCTTTGTACCTCGTGCGCTGGGTTTGTGGTTGAACCGTTATTGGTTGAACCGTTATTGGTTGAACCGTTTGTGGTTGAACCGTTATTGGTTGAACCGTTATGGTGAGCCCGCTTTCGCGATTTCGATCCACACCCATGGCCCGAGAAGCACCCATGTGGCCCGAGAAGCACCCATGTGGCCCGAGAAGCACCCATGTGGCCCGAGAAGCACCCATGGCCCGAGAAGCACCCATGGCCCGAGAAGCAGCTTCAACGCCAGTATGAGCACCCAGCAGCACACAGCGACGGACCCTGCGATTCATCCGATCACAACCACAACTTCATCCCGTTCAAACACTTCCGCTCTGCCGATTTTGGCGAGTATTCCGCTCGAAATCAAACGAAATCAAAACCCAAGATTCAAACAACTCCTGCAAAGTTGGTTCGCCTGTTCAAGGCAGCCCTTTGGCCCGATCATTTTTTCTGCGGCAAAACGAAAGAGCAGGGGACTGCTGACGCCGGTCTCTCTCATGAAAAACCGTTTTACGGGCTAGACGATGGGGTTCACGGTACAGTAAAATCTTGCTGTTGATTGACCCGGTGTACTCTCTAAGCTTGAAGATGGGGAATGAGATGACAACTGAACACACGACGAATTGGCCTGACTTGGCGGTGGGGCTGTATGAACGGCTGACGGGGAAAAATGCGGTCATCGCTTACGAATTTTTAGACATGCATGTCAAGATTCCCAGCGGCACTGGCCCAGCTGCGGAACACGCAGAGTGGATTCTGAACGGGACGATCAAGATCCGTACGGAGCGAACGAATGAGGGCCCAAACTAACATTGGTCGGCCGCCTCGACGGTAGTATTGGTGGCCGGCCAGCAAGCCTGATCGCAGAAGAACAGGATTTGACCCTCGTAATCAGTAATTTGAGGACATTAATTACTTTAAGACGCAATTCGCGGTGTGGCCTGCAACCACTTCTTGAAATGCTGAGTCAGTGGAATATTCGATTAAAAGTTCGAGCAAGTTGGTTGGGTACCTTTGAAGTGTCACCGCGACCGGGTTGGATCGTCCGTCTGTTCCTCCCAAATTGACGAAGTTTGAGCATGCTTAATGTGTGCGGCGAATAAAATTTGGGGATGATCGATCTGGGGCAGAGTCGAAAATTGCTCGGCGCAGCACTCGTAACAAAGCGAAGCTCAGAGGCCGATTTCCGCACGACGATCTGTTAGTATTGTTGATTCATGACAGTTATCATGATTGGCGGAGTGACATTGTTGATCGAAATTTCATCCTTAGTAACTCAGGCGTCCCCGAGAGTTCACGTTCACAATGGTCTGCTTCGGCCCGACTTCGATGAGACGGCCCGACTTCGATGAGACGGCCCAGAGTCAAAACGTCGTCAATAACCAGATCGCAATCGTAGTATTTGTTTGAGGCAATCAATGTCCGATCGTGAATATATCGTGAATCCTGATGTGGTCCTGATTGGTAGCGGAGTGATGTCCGCGAACCTTGGGGTGATGCTGAAGCTGTTAGAACCTCGACTTTCTATTCAGCTCTACGAAGTCACCGAGGATTTGGCTCAGGAAAGTTCTGACGGCTGGAACAACGCCGGAACGGGCCATGCTGGTATCTGCGAGCTCAGCTACACCCCAAAGCGCGAAGCGGACGGATCGGTAAACGTGGCGAAAGCCATTGAGATTTATGAGCAATTTGAACATTCGAAACAGTTCTGGAGTTATGCCGTCTCGAGCGGTCTGATCGATCAGCCAAAGGAGTTCATTAACCCGATCCCCCATTTGAGTTTTGTACACGGCGAAACGCAGGTGGATTTCCTGAGAGCCCGCTACGCTGGGATGAAATTACATCATTTCTTCCGGGAAATGGAGTTCTCTACAGAACGAGAGACAATCTCACGTTGGGCTCCGTTATTGCTCGAAGGTCGTAGCGAAGTGCCGATCGCCGCGACAAAAATGAATAGTGGAACGGATGTGAATTTCGGCGCACTGTCTCGGAAGCTCTTGAAATGGTTTGAACAGCAGGAAGGATGTGGAATCGCTCGGGGTCATCGAGTCGTAGGATTAAGAAAAGTCGACTCCACCTGGGAAGTGAAGGCGAGACATTTGGCTGCGGGTGATGTTCATACGAACCGTACGAAATTCGTCTTTGTTGGCGCCGGGGGAGGAAGTCTTCCACTCTTGCAAACGGCTGGTATTCCCGAGGCGAGGGGACTCGGTGGATTTCCGATTGGAGGCCAATGGCTGATGTGTGACAATCCCGAGATCGTTGGCATGCATCAGGCGAAGGTTTACGGGCAGGCGCTCGACGCGGCTCCGACAATGGCAGTTCCACATCTCGATACACGCATTCTCGACGGCAAAAAAACTCTGCTTTTCGGCCCCTTTGCAGCATGGACAACGAAGTTTCTCCACCAGAAAGGGCGTTTCACAGACCTTCCATTTTCTGTTCGCCCCGACAATCTTATGACCCTGATGAAAATCGGCTTCTCGAACCTGGATCTGATTCGCTATCTGATCCAGCAAGGGAGGCAAAGTATGGCGGATCGCCTGGAGGTGCTGCATGTGTTTTACCCTGCGGCCAAAATCAGTGATTGGAAGTTAATTGACGCTGGTATCCGCGTGCAGGCAATCAAAAAGACGGATGGACAATCGGGAATCGTCCATTACGGCACCGAGATCATCACGAACGCAGATCGCAGTATCTCGGCCTTGCTCGGAGCGTCACCCGGTGCATCGGTCTCTGTGAATATCATGCTCGAAGTGATCAAGAAGTGTTTCCCAGAACTGTTGGCCAACCCTCTCGGTCGAACTCGAATGAAAGCGATGATTCCTACTTATGATGAGGACATCAAACTGTCCGTGAATTCCGAACGGTTTTACGCCGTAAACCAACAGGCAAATGAGATCCTGCAGCTAACCTGACACGAGGCTCACAGAAAAATCGCGAATTCTACGTCCATCCAGGGATGGTATTCCGCGAGTTGATCAATCACTTCGATAACACAGAATCAATCAAGCTGCGCGATGAGCTTCAGGCGTTATCTTTGGCATTCGTCCCCTTGACGAAACCGATTCCTGTCTCGCATCGCGAATTCAAACAGGGCGTTGCAGTCCTGCTCCAACATTCCTCCGATGATCACACATTTCCACGCGGGACTGCAACGAATCACCTGTTCCGCCAGAATGTCGATCTGTCGCCATCCCATTCGTTGTAAAGACCGAATCGACGTGCCGAAGACAACCGTTTCGATGCCTGTCCAAAGGATCGCCGCCTGGCACATTGGACAGGGCTCTGCGTTTGAGTAAAGGACGAGTTTTTCTCCATCGATTTCAGGGACGGCAAGGATTAACTGATTGATGGCGTCGATCTCTCCGTGCCATGTTGGATGCAAACGCGATTTATTCCAGCCTTCGGCCACGATCTTGCCTGTGTCCCGGTCTACGATCACCGCCCCAAAAGGATGCTCGGGGACGTTGCGTGCCAACTCAATGGCACGCCGCATGTAAAGTTCGTGGTCGAGCTCTTTCATGCTCAGCTCCGTTTATTTCTGAAAGTCACTTCGGGGAAATGCGGTAGCGATTTCCGATAATCAAAAAGATTCGTTCACTCGTAATTGCATCGCACTCCCAGCAATTGAACAAGCCTTGGTGGGGGTACACTCGACAGGAACCAGATTCCCGTCATCGTTAGCGACCCAAATTCCTGGGGGGGAAGTCGACAAATGAACTGCGGACCTTCTTCTTTGCACTCTGACAAATTCTTTGCACTCTGACAAAGGATCAAAAAGAGACCTCAATTCCCGCCGCCACCGTGATTCTCTCGATCATCTTCCGCTCAGGATATGGCGGGATTTTCGCTCAAATCCTTTTGGAGGCCACCTTCTTGCAAGGCAATCATCTCGGACGTCACCGCAGTCAATACGGTAGGCTGAGGCTGTGGTTCGAATGGATAGGCGAGTTGATCGAGCAACGAATCCGGAACTGTTGCCTTGACACCGTAGGAGTGAGGCAATTCGGCTTTTGGTAGATACAACGTCCCAAAAATCCAATCAAGCCAGGGAAGAGTCGAGGCATAATTGCGGTTAATCGGTGTCATGCTATGGTGCCAATGATGAAACGCAGGGGTTGAGATCAGCCATTCCAGTGGACCAAAACGCCATTTGAGATTCGCATGGATAAAAAACCCCCAAACAACACCAATCACCGCAATCAGTGCGGGAATGATCGAACCCGGCAATCCAGGCTCGGCCAAACCCAGCATGAAAATCGGAATCAATCCGCAGAACCGACCGAAGACCATATCGATCGGGTGCGCTCGCGTATGCACCAGGAAATCCATCTGCTCGGCGCTGTGATGAATGGAATGAAATCGCCAGAGAAAGGGAATGACGTGACTGAGGCGATGTCCCCAATAATAGCCCGTCTCACCCGCCACCAGTCCCAGGAGCGTACGAGCCCAAAACGGCAGTCCGGCGATCATCGACAAAAACTCGAGTGGAATCGCCCGCTGCACCGACCATGCCAACAAACTCATAGGGTAACTGAGCAAAATGGCGGTAACGAGATTATTCAAAAAATAATAGACCAAATCGTTGCCGATCTGGCGCCGCCAATGATTCTTCTGATGTGCGGCAAAAAGCCGCTCCAGTGGCGCAAACACCACCACCAGAATCGTTAACCACATTGCCAAATGGCTGACCTGCGAAGTGATGGCGTACAACTGGGGTATGAGATCTTGTTTCATGGTTCGGAAAACTTGTGAAACGTCAACAATCGAGCACCAAGCGTCTTGATCAAACAGTCGCGCATCACCCCTGTTTGCCCCGCAGGCAAAGTATAACCAAACCGAGTCACTTTCTGCACGCTCAACGACCGAGTGGGGGGCGAGAATTGGGTGTCGCCGAGTTCAGGGTCGGTATCAAATGCATCCATTCCGGCAAATCTTTCACGTTCAATCGGCAAAATTTGCCTGATTTTTCCAATTTTTCAGGTACTCCTAAGCTCTTTGATCGTTATATTTTACGTCGGCAACCTGTTTTTGTGCGACCGGATGGCGGCATGTGAGACTTGAACTTCAGTTTCTCGGTCGTTATCAATGCATTGTCGCAGGAATTAAGTCAGGAAGCTTTTGCAAAAGTCTGCTGAGATTTCCTGCGACGAAATTGGACAAGCCCCAGGGATGTGGGCGCTCGGATGGTGTTTGTGGCATTTGGGTAATGTCTGCGATACCTCCGCGGTGGGTCCTTCGGAATCTCGTGGGATTTCGAATTCAGATGATAATTTTGTTGTCCTTACTACAGCTTTGCTCTGTGGTCTGCAGCAGCGATGGTGATTGGAATGGAATTTAAATTCCATCAGTCGTTCCGGTGTTTTGCAAAGTGCGTTGAGGCGATGCTGATGCCTTACGTTTTGTGATTGTGTGTCGGAATTGCGTCGCGCTGTTTTTTTCGAGTTGCGGTTCGGGGAAGAGCGGGTCAGGCTCAGATTCCGTGCTGCGTTGTTGCGATCAGCCGTATTCGTGGATCCTTCGTTGGATCGCGCTGCGGCGGGCCGCCACTACGGTAGCGGTGGCCTTGCCAGAAATTCCTGATTGAGTACTTGAAGAAGGAAATTTGATGATGAAAATTCAATGGATCATCGTTGTGTTGGCGGTTTCACTGTTTGGAACCACAGCCGAAGCCCGAGGTCGAAGAATGGTTTGGCAACAGCCTGCCGTTCAGTACGCTCAACCGGCAGCACCGACCCAGTACTACGCTGCTCCCACCCAAAACTACACCGTTGTGGCTCCCACCGCAGCTCCGTTAAGCGAAGTTCCCACAAACTCTACGGTTGTTTCCACGAACCAGATTGTGCAAACCAGCTCAGTCGAAACGTCGAATGGCGGGATTGTTCAGGCGAACATCGTGATGCCTGCTGTCACGTCTCCCGCTCCTGCGATGCTTCCTGCCCCTGCAGCTGCGGCAGCCGGAAGTGCTCAGTGGAAGGCCGAACAAAGTGCTCGAACGGGGAGCGTTCAGCATATCGGCGGCGGGTTTGGTGGTGGTAGTTTTGAAGGGAATGGATTCGGGGCAACCCCGGATCAAGCCGTGAGAAACTCGTGTTTCTGGGGCCAGCGGACTCCCATTGAAATCGGAGTTGCCCGCGGTGCCAACGGTTACTATGCGACCATTTTCTATCGCTGAATCATCGCCGGAATGCCTTGGCAAATGATTAACATCGACGAGGTCGCAATTGAATTGCGGCCTCGTCCGTTTTTTCAAAAGGCTTTGATTCTCTCCCCCTCGCTCTCGGGGGACCGCGTTCCGATCGAGCAATCCCGTCATACTCCCTTTCCTCCAAAAAACGGACCTCTGTTTGGCGTTCCGGTCTCGATTTGCCGAATGTCAAGATTCTTGGGAAGTTTCTTGTCGTAACGATTACTCCGTTGCCGATACATGAAATAGGCGGTTTCGCGTACTTTGCACGGTGCTCGTGTGCGAGGGGGCTGGCCCATCGGACAAAACGGGTTCCGACGCGAATCCGACACCGTCAGTTCAAGGAGGATAAACGATGCGACGTGCGATTTTGGTTCTGCTGCTGCTGGCGGCTGCGTTCACGGTAGGCGGACAATCCGCACAGGCGGCTGGCGAGGGTCAGCCTTCTGATTGGGGTCGTTTTAACTACTACCCCTATGTTTACTACCCCCACAATTTCCAGGCACCTCAGCAGTACAACAGCCTGTACAACCGTTATCCACAAGCCCGACAGATTCCGGTGTACAACAAGGGCTGGTACAATTTCTATCCTGAAAAACGCCCCTACCACAGCGGGCACCATTTTGTTCTCGACGTCTTTTAATGATGCCGATGAACCTGATGGGGATTGAGCGAGACTCTCTCGACCCCGATCAAGCAAGTAGCCTGACAGTCGCAAGACTGTTCAGGCTGTTTCCATTTGTGGGTATACGATCAAACCTCACGTTGTCCCGGAGGGGGCCCATGACCATCGCTTGTTGGCCTGTAAGCGTTGTTCGTCGATCCCTGACGGCGGTCGAGTCCACAATCCGCGATGACTCGGTTTCCATCTGCTTCGAACTGCCTCCCTCAGCGCCGTCGCTTCGGCTTCGCTTTGGACTGAAATTTCGTCACCGCTTTGGACATGGTCGTCTCGTTTGAAATCGTCTTCGAATCACTCGTGTTTCGAACCCCCGGACGAGATTCGGTTTCAGATGTTGCGGATTCGGTCTTGGGTGGCAAATCGGGCGACTGGGATCGTTCGTCGACAAACTCTTTCAGCTCCGTATTAAAAATCTGGATCAAGGCAAACAAACACGATGCCACGATCGGTCCGATGAAAATTCCCCATAGCCCTAACACCTGCAAGGCTCCAATCACACTGATGAATGCCAGCAAGGGATGCAGATCGGCGTCATTCTGCAACACGTACATCTTGACACCATTATCAAGCATGCTCACCACCCCCGCCCCCCAGACGGCTAATAGCGCTGCCGCTGTCCATTGGCCTTGCAATCCCAGCCAAATGGCACAGGGAACCCAGATAATCCAGGCACCGACAAGGGGTATCAACGAAGCCACCGTCGCGACGGCCAGAAAAATCCAGAAGTGCCCCAGCCCACAAAACTGTAGTGCAATCGCCGTTGCAAATCCTTGAATAAAAGCGGCCAGGAAGGTTGCGGTGACGACGGCCCGTACGACCTTGGCAAATCGCTCACATAACCGCCGCTGATGATCAACGGGTAACGGAATCAGGTCTTCTGCTGCGGCGATCAATGCGGGGCCGTCGGCCAGAAAGTAATACAAAGCGGTAATAAAGGTTCCCCCTGCAATACTGTAGGAAGCCACCACTTCGAGGGTTGACGACGCCAACTGGAATGTGCGACTGGCAATCTGACCCGATAACTTTTGCAGGTTGTCGGCAAACTGTTGCTTGAATTCGGCCAAACGCTCGCTCGTGATACTTTCAGGTATCCACGGTTTCACCTTTTCCAACAGGGGAGTCAAAATGCGATTCCACAAGAGATCAATCGCCCGGTGCCAGTCCCCATCCAGATGCTGTTCGGCCAACGAGTAAAACTGAACGGCGGAAATAAAGGTTCCGACCACCACAGGAACCACAATGATCCCGACGAGCGTCAATGTCGAAAGTGCCGCAGCCCAGGAATTTCGCTCTCCTGTTTTACGCAGGAAATAGCGATGCATGGGCTGACTGATCACCGCCAGCACTGCGGCAATGAATAAGGGGAGGACAAATTGAGCGATCACGTGAAACATCATGCTGCCCAGCAGCACAATCAGTATCAGCAGCACCGACAAGGAAACAATGCGATTCATGAGTACTTTCCCGTTGAAATAATGATCGCTGGCATCCTGAACACCATCGGGATTATTTCACGGGAATCGGGACCCAGAAAATCGCCGTCTCATCAATCCCCGCTGCGGACAGTTCCTGTTTCAGGCTTTCTTCAGCCGATGCCCTGGCGGTGGTCGTTCGATAAATCCGCACGCGCAGCCCATCTTCGTCGCCAGGCGCTTGCTTAATCAACTCGAGCAGTTTTTCCAGGTTGACCGGTATCTCTGCTCCCGAGATTTCGGATTTCAATTTAAACTTGCGATCGTCAATCAAAACGCGGACCACATCAGAAACGTCTTGGGGAGTGACACTGTTTTCTGGATCCACGGGTTTGATATCCAAGGGTTTGATCGCGTCCGCTGGTGATTCGATTGTCGCCTGCGTTTCTCCATCACTCAGGCCCAGCCCAAACTGACTTCCTCCCCCCAGTCCAAACCCTTTGAATTGTCCGAGGTAAACCCCCATGCCAATTCCCGCAATCAGAGCCGTTCCCAAAACATTCCGCTTGCGAAACAGGGTTTTACGCGAATCAGTCGCCATCGTTGACCTCATGGATTGCCGG
>JBIKZJ010000357.1:0-6755 GCA_044354755.1 Schlesneria sp.
GGCCACGGCTCGGCGGGAGGCGGTCAAAAGTGGTTTTCCTGAGAACGAGGCGATTGTCTATGTGATCGGTGAACCGGCGCTGGTTTTTGGGATGAAAGCGGCCGGGTTGCCGGCGGTCGGTCCGGTTCAGGGGCTGGGGTTTCTGAATTCGCCGGTGCTCCGTCCGACCCTGATCGCATTTCCGTCTCGTCCATCGGCAATGTCACCTGCGGATCGGGAAGTCCTGGAGTCGGATCGTTTTGTGGCGGTTGACAAGCGAATGGTTACCTCCAGTCATCTGGTTCAAAAGGATGATCGGCAGCAGTCGATTAAGCCTGATTCGCATGAGCTATGCCTTTATCGTCTTGTTCGATAACCAGGGATTGTCGCCGGGGTTTTCGGTGGGTTTGCCTCTGACAACTGACAACTGACAACTGCCCCCAGGGCATTTTGTTGATCGTTGAGCCGCAACTTCCTCTTGTCCGATTTTCCCCGTCGCGATTAGAATCCAACCTCTCTCAGCGTCTCACCTTTGTCATCACTTCACGTCGCCAATGACTGCGCGGCGTTATTGCATTTCGCCAAGGAAAAAATCATGGACGATCAATCCAGTCACGACCCCGTTACTCCCGAACCCTCACGTCGACGCCTCGGTCGAGGCCTGAATGCCTTGTTGGGGGCCGCCTCGATGGGGGGAAGCGACGAGGCTGCGGCTTCGAGTCAATCCGAAATCTCGGTAGAACTGATCGAGCGTAATCCGTTTCAGCCTCGTCAGGACTTTGATCAGACCTCGTTGAATGAACTGGTTGACAGCATTCGGCAGCACGGTGTTTTGCAACCGCTGCTGGTCCGTTCTGCTGGGGATGGATACCAGTTGATTGCGGGAGAACGTCGGCTGATTTCCGCGAAGAAGGCGGGACTTCGTCAGGTTCCGTGCCGTGTGCTGGAGTTGACGGACCAGCAAGTGAGCGAAGTCGCACTGGAAGAAAACCTGAAGCGTCAGGATTTGAACGTGCTGGAAAAGGCGATTGCTTTTCAGGACTATCTGAAGCGATTTGGTTGCACGATCGAAGAGCTGGCGCGAAGGCTCTCCTTCGAGCGGTCGACGGTGAGTAATATGTTGCGGTTGTTGGAATTACCGGAGGGGGTCAAGGGGGATCTGCGAGCGGACAAAATCAGTGCCGGACATGCTCGCGCTTTGCTGGCGTTAAAAAATGCTGAGACGCAGGGGGAGTTATCCCAACGGATTCAAAAAGAGCATCTTTCGGTCCGCAAGACGGAAGAGGCGGTACGAGATTTGTTGACCCCGAGCGAGGGGGATGTGGTTCCGTTTACGAATCTGGCGGAAAAGCCGGCAGTTGCTGTCGTCAGCCATTCTGCTCATGTGGCGGGACTGCAGAACCAACTGCGGGATTGGCTGGGTGCGAATGTGGAAATCAAGCTATCGGGCAAGTCGAAAGACAAAGGGAAAATCGTGATCGACTTTGGGTCGAACGATGATTTTGAGCGGATCGTGGGGAAGCTACAACGAGTCGCTTGAGGTCGCGAAAAAAATGTTTCACGTGAAACTGGTCCAAGAGGATTATCCGTCATTGACGAGTTGTTGATTCGTCTCTAGACTGTGTCTTCGCGACGGGATGTAGCTCAGCTTGGCTAGAGCGCCTGGTTTGGGACCAGGAAGTCGCAGGTTCGAATCCTGTCATCCCGACTTCAATGATCAACAGCCGTTCGGCCTCACAGCCGGACGGTTTTGTCATTTGGTGCGTTTGAGTGAGTGATGGAGCAAACGACTCGACCGAACACACCACTCGACTGAATACACCACTCGACTGAACACACCACTCGACAGCGTCAACAGCCGCAGTCAATCGCATCCTGTTGGCCAAACGAAGCCGAGTGTCTGGGGCCGATACGATGTGCCTGGTGATTATTGGGTCAACCCTAAATTCAGTGTTCATGGTACAAATGCGTTACCGATGCATTGAACATGACGACTTCGAATCCTTGGTCCGTCTAACTTGACGGCCATGACGATCGGACTGCTCGGTCTCGACCGGCTTCATGGTCGCTTGCTCACCGACGCATTGAGGCAAAACCATGGATTACGGTAGTCGATTCGTGAATCACGCCCGGCTCAAGAAATGGGAAAAGAGTGAACCACGAATCCAACGAATCACGCGAATAAGAGAGGAAGAGAGGAGGGGCAAAAATCCCAAGATTCTGAAAACTGAAAACTGAAAACTCGGTTTGTCCTCAAACCGTAATCACTGGTAAAGGTCCTGCAGGGCGGCTCGAATTTCTGGAAATTGAAACTCGAATTGTTCGTCCCTTAAACGCTTGGAAACAACGTAGCGACCGTAGAGGGCCAAGTCGGGATCCGTCTGCAACAACCAGCGGGCTCCGATTCGGACCAGCCAGCGGGGGGCAGGTAGGCCCCAGCGGCAGCCGACAGCATGGCGAAGTGCCGCCATGAAGACCCGATTAGAAACGGGGTTGGGGGCCGAGGCGATGTAGGGACCGCTCATGTTAGGGTCGGTGAGGGCTCGTTCAAAGAGTCGGTTCAGATCTCGTTCATGGATCCAGCTCATCCCCTGAGTTCCCGATCCGATGGTTCCCCCCAGTCCGTAGCGGGCCAGTGGTCCCAGTCGGGCGAGCGCACCGCAACCGGCTCCCTGATCGCGGCCGATCACAAAGCTGGTCCGCAGGATGACGGCTCGCTGGGTGGGGTGAACGCTTCGCTGGAATTCCTGTTCCCAAGCTTGGGCGACGAAGGGGGCGAGTCCATATCCAAACGACGAGTCTTCGGTGCAGGTGAGTTGCGGGGGATCGCCGTAGATATGAGCGGAACTCATTTGGATCCAGAGGGGAGGTGGCGAAGAAAGGGACCGCATGGCGACTCCGAGGAGGTGGGTCGATTCGACTCGGGACCGCAGAATTTCGTCCTGATGATCCGGGGTTTTGATGCAGTCAACACTTCGGCCCACGAGATTGATGAGGGCGGCGGCGCCGTTGAGTTGTTCGCTCCAGCCATCAAGCGTGCGGCCATCCCAGCGAACGTGGTTCCAGGGACCGGTGACAGCGGGGGGCTTGCGGGAGATTAACGTGATGCTCCACCCCAGTTCTGCGAGATGATATGCGAGCGAAATTCCCAGGAACCCACTTCCACCCGCGATCACAATTCGTCCAAGGCTCGTGTCGAGTGTCATGGGGCGGCTTCAATTCATGTCGTGGTGATGTGTCAAGATCGTGGTGGCGTGTGACCTTGATTCTGAGAATTGAACCGAAATCGTCGGCAGAAATTAACGGAATTGCGGAAAGCGATCTTGGTGATGGTCGTAATTCAGTTTTCAGTTTTCAGTTTTCAGTATCTTGAAATTTCTTCTCCTCCTATTCGTGTGATTCGTGTGATTCGTGGTTCAGAATCTTCGCCTTTCTTGAACTGAGTCTGTTTCACGAATCGACTGCCGGATTCAAAGGATTTGACTGAACGCTTCTGTATGACTGTTTGGTCGTGTGATCATGTGATCGTGAACACAACGCCGGTCGAGACCAATTTATCCGATCGTCCTAGCCATTAACAAAGCGGGTCAGGTACCGAAGTCGACGTGTTTGCTGCAGGGTCATGTGTTCGTAATTCGCGCACGGGATTTGTGGTTGAACCGTTGTTCGTTGTCGTTTGTTGTCGTTTGTAATTATCGCTTGATGACGAGAAACAATCGGGGGCCGAGCGTTCGTCCAGGTTGGCTTTCGACGGTGGTCCGCTCGAACTGCAGCGGATCGAACTCGGCAAGAATGATTTCGACGGCGTGGGCTTCTGCCAGTCCCCCATCGTGCCCGGTGTAGGCGAGGATGGTGATGACTCCACCCGGCTTGATCAGATCGGCGGCTTGTCGCAGGGCACGACAGGTGGAATCTGAGCGTGTCAGGACCTGTTTGTCACCTCCGGGGAGATAACCGAGATTGAACATGACGGCGGCAATTTTGTGATGGGATTCGCGGGGGATGACTTGTTCGAGGTCAGCGTGGTCGGCGTGAATCAGGGTGACATTGGTTTGGTTGGCCGCATCGAGTCGGACTGCGGTGCTAGCGAGGGCCGCCTGCTGGATGTCGAGGGCGTAGACCGTTCCACGTGGACCCACCAGGCTGGCCAGAAACAGGGTGTCGTAACCATTGCCGGTCGTAGCATCGATCGCGATGTCGCCGACTTGAAGCACCTCGCGAATTGCAGCTTGAGCTTGCTGGGTGAGTGGTAGGGAATTTTTCTGTTGCGGTTTTCTGGGGGGGGGCGGTCGGTCTTCCCCGTCAACCGATGGCGGGGGATTGGTCCAGTCGGTTTTTCGATTCAGGTCGACCTCGGGATCGATTGCCGATCCCGAGCGGAGAACGTTGGTAAAATGACGGGCGAAGAAGGGGGCATGCAAACTCCCCTTGGAACCAAGTCCGTTGAAATAACCGAACTGGGGAAGGACCGGGTGCAGCCCCAGCACGGGATACTGATTGCGATGGACCGGACGAACAGCAGCCTGGTGGTCCACAACTTCGATGGGGCAGCGGACGAATTCGGCGAGTCGATCCAGGATTTCGGTTCGCCCTTTGTCGGTCGGTTGTTGATCGAGGCGATGCCAATCGTAGGTGGCTCCTGCCTTGAAAAGGTGGTTTCCGAGCGGAGCCAGCCAGACCCCGCGATGAACGACTCGAGTCTCATCCAAGCCAGGAATTCGCAGCGTCAGGATTTCTCCCTTGGCCGGTTTGAGGCGGACCTGATGAAACCAGGGATTGGGGATGGGATCGAAGCCTTGGCAAAAGATGAGTTTCGAGGCGTGAGCGGCCAGGGGCTTGATGAGGACTCCTTCCGGTGTGGGAAGCAGGTCCCGTGACAGATCGATGTCGCAGGCTCGGTAACCCCCATCACGTTGAAACTGTTGCCGGGATGCGGCGAGGTATTGACGAACATCCAGTTGTCCGGCGTCGTGCATTTCAAATCCGGACTGCTCTGCCAAAAACCATTCTTCGTTAATGACGGGGATTTGAATCAACGAGCATCCGTCGAATTCATGGGCGGCGAGTCGGCGCTGAAAGACCACCGGTTCGAGATCGTTTTCGAAGAGTCTTAGCATGGGGGTCTGGCGAAAAAAGCGAACGCCGGTTTCGGCCTGGGTCCGTTCGTAGAAGTTGAGGGCCTCGGCCCAGAGTTCTGCCTGACGCCAGGTGCGGTTCAATTTTTGGCCGGTGATGGGGGTGATCAGCCCGGCAGCAACCTTGGACGAGGTGACCTCGGCTTCGCGATCGACGACCAGCACGGTTGCACCCATCCACTTGAGGTACCAGGCGAGTGTGGTTCCGGCGAGACCTTGTCCGAGGAGGATGAAATCAAAGTGAGCGCTCATGGCAGGGCTTGGTTCCGTTTCACGTGAAACAAGAGGGGGGAATTGTATGACGGATAGCAATCTGGTTGAAGGTCGTGTCGACGAAGGTCAGGATGGTGGAGGAATTGAACGAGAATCTTGGTCTCGGAAAAACCTTGCTCCGTTTCACGTGAAACAAAAGGAAGAGTGATTGCGGGACGGGTGGTCGGATGGTGGATGAGGTGAACGTGAACCTTGGTCTTGGAGGGATCTGGCACCGTTTCACGTGGAACGGACTGGACAACGGTTTCATCCGGGATCGTGATCGTGAGGGATCACGTTCCCGGACGCAAGCGGGTGATTTTTGGTGAGCCTCGCTCTGGATGAAACTCCCTCTGAATTCATGTCACACGGTTTCAACGTTCATCAGCCGGAGCGGTGGTTTCGGGCAGGGCCAGGTCTTTGTCATCCACCTCGAACGTCAGTCCTTCCTCAGGGATTGGCTCTTTCAGGGTCCAGAGGATTCCCTGCAGGATCAAGCGACGGTACTCGGGCCGCCGCCAATTCTCATGAAAATGGAGTCCGCTGAACCCAAAAGATTTTCCCTGATCGGGACGTTCCCAACCCCAGGCGACGGGGTATTCGACATCTTGCACACGCGTCGTCATCAGCGGTGTGAATCCCGGAATCGAGGGTGACCGCTTCAATTGATAGTAGAGTTCATCACGGACGTTGAGGGGACGGAGGCCGCGGGTCACGGGATGTGCCAGGGGAGTCGGGCTGATGAGAAAATCGCCGACCTGATACTTGCGGTCGGGACCTCCGTGACAGGCACCGAAGAGTGCGACAAAATTTTCGATGGGGGCCGCGGCTTTGGTTCCCATTCCCCAGTGGAGGACTGCGAGTCCCCCACCCCGTTTTGCAACGCGTTGAAAGGCTGCAAGTCGTGCCGGATCCTCGCTGAGCCATTTGGCACCCTCGGAGAGATAGAGCACAACTCCGTCAGCCGCATCCAGCAGTTCAGGCCCCTCGTTCCAAGGGGCATCAGCCTGAACGACGATCACCTGCAGGTGACTTCGATCTTGCAGGCAACGGGCAATGAACCGAACTCCGGTCATGTATTCGTGAGTTGATTTCGGGTGACCATCGGGGCGTTGGCCCAGCAGCAGCACCCGTTTTGGGCACGGTTTCTCGGGGGGCTGTTCGGCTGTAGCGCAGCGGACTGCGGTGGTGATCTGGACCAGGAAGATCACCAGAGGGAAAAGTCCTCGGATTCGTAACACCATGCAGCCTCCGTTCATTGATGCGCCAATCATGGATTCTACCAGCCGGATCAATCCCACATCGACCCAGGGGCTCATTTCTTTTTTCCGAGAGTGTTTGGAATTGGAATTCGGAGAGAAACGGAAAGAAATCTGTACGGAAGCTGCG
>JBIKZJ010000358.1:0-6750 GCA_044354755.1 Schlesneria sp.
AGATCCCTTGCGGGTGGACGATTCGCCGCTGCTCCTTGGTCTTGTCTGCATCGAAGCCGCCAATAAAATCGGGGAGATTGCCGTTCTCTTCGCCGGGGAAAAAGCAACGGCGGACGATGCCGTTGGGGATATACATGATGACGAGCTTTTTGCTCGGCTTCATCGCGCTTGCTGCCTTTTCGTTCCCAGCCGCCAGCGAGTGCAAGAACGGCAACGCCAGCATGGCCCCATTGGCTTGTAGAAACCTTCGTCGGGTCAAGTTCATCGATTCTCTCCTGGCATCGTGGATCGGATGACATCGCGGATTCGAGCACCGTCCAAAAATGGGACTCTTGTTACACCGAAAGCGAGGTGACAGGAATTTCCATCTCAGAGGATTTTTGCGGTTTGAGGAACATCAAAGAACCGGGAAACCCGCTCGTCGGAGGGTGGTTTGGTGATCAGACTGGTACCGATCCCCGCGACGGCGGATGCGAGCAAACTCCAAACGACGGGGTCGATCCCGAGAATGTAGTAGGGGCGAAACAAGCCGGGTACCCCAATTTTGGGGTCAGGCCCCAGGAACTGAATCACCGATTGGGCGAAAGAACTGTCAGGAACACTCACCGCCCAGTTTTGCAGCCAGCCTGCGGAAGAGAGGCCGAAGTAACAGCAGAACCCGACCAGCATACCCGCAAGCATGCCGGCAGCGCTGGTTCTTCTCCAGTAGCAGGCCATCAAGACGGGAACGGTAAACGCGGCCCCGCCGCCCGAGCTGCTGACCACCACGAGGGCTTGCAAGTATTTGGGCGGGTCCAGATTGGCGATGATTGCGATTAAGCCGACGCCGATCATCGAAACGTTGGTCGCGCGACGAACCTGGGCTTCGGTTGCCATCGGGTGCAGGAAGCGAACGTAAATATCCTGAACCAGCCCCGAGGAAATCACGAGAATGAAGCAACTGACCGAAGCCATAATCGCTCCAAACGGTGCGGCAAGAATCAGGCCGCTGAGGAACGGACCAAACGGTAAGCCTTCGGTGACCAGCATCGACATCCGGGGAATCACTTCATCGGGTTTGTCGAGGTGAGGGAGCATAGTTCTCGCGGCGATACAGGTCATCACGAGTGGAATATAAATCAGGCAATTATAGAAGCTGAGCAGGCAGATTGATTTTCGCATGACTTCGGTATTCTGGGCGGCCATCACCCGCACCATGCTGGCTGGGGAAACAAAGCCCCCAAAAATCCAGATGAAAAACATCGAGAGGGCTAGTCCTGGCGTTAAAAACTGCCGTCCGTCGTTATTATACCCCGGTCCAAAAGCGATATCGGACGAGGTATGCTGGATCGCCGTACGGGTTGCTTGCTCTAATCCCCCTGCCATCGGAACGGCGAGGCAGACCAGAATCATGACGCCGATGACCATCATCACACTTTGGAACAGGTCGGTCCAAACCGAAGCGAGAAACCCCCCAATGAGCGTATAGCCGACGACGGTGACGGTGAAAACGACCAGGCCGATATAATATTTGCGGTCGATCCCTTTGGCAGGGGCTTTGACGACAGGTGTTGTCGCATCCCTTTTGGCATCAGCCTTGGCATCCCCTTTCGCATCACTCTTCGCATCCGGCTGGACTGATACCGGTGTCGGCTCGAAGTCTTCGGAGAGGGCGAGGACTCCTGAACCTGGCCAGGCGTGCTTCATGATGGTTGCTCCCGCCTTGAATTGCGCAAACATCGTAAACGACATAAACGTGATGATCATGATGGACGAGACCAACCCGACGCGCGGATCACCGAAACGCTCGCGTAGCAGGTCGGGCACCGTGAAGGAATCGGTCAGGCGACTGAGTTGTGCGAGGCGTTTCCCCACGACGGCAAATCCCATCAGGGGGACGACCATGTAGCTGCCGATCCAGAGCAACACAATCCAGCCATGACTATAAACGAGTGCGGGAAATCCCATAAAGGTTCCCCCGCTTTGCACGGTCGCGGTCAGGGCGAGAGTCCAGGCCCCCAATCCTCGATTTCCCAGGAAAAACCCCTTGAGGAATTCTTTTTTCTCCATCGCTTTCTGGGCCATGGTCCCTAGCCAGACCGAGGCGGCGATGAACAGCAACAAGGCAAACAGGACACTGTATCCCGGATTCGTCATGTCAGTGGCTACAATCATGAGTCCGTGTTTCATTGTTGAAAAAGGGGGGAATTGAGGCGGGTGATTACCGAGGGGGGCTCAGTTGGAATCGGTCTCGGGAAGCTCTTCATCCACCATGAACCAGAAGGCGAACAGGCTGGAAATGATCGTGCAGACTCCCCAAGGAAGAATGAGTCCCCAAAAGACCCAATCGGGAAAACCGAGGACAAACGTTAATGACTCGGGTTTACGGCCGTAACCGAAGAGGAAGCAATAGCCCACGGAATAAATGGTGGCAATTAGCCAGATCGCCATCGCGGCGAGTGCTTCACGGCGAGCCGATTTCAGTAGCGGAAGTTCATGACTTTCAGACATCTTTTCGTCCCAGCGAGGGGGTTTATTCGTCCGATTCCAGGTGTTTGGAGAACATCAGCTTCCAAAAACAATAAATCGTACAGCCGATAATTAAACTCCAGGTACTCAACATGAAAACCCAGGCCAGCGGTGACATGATCATGTTCATGGTGTTAAGACCTTTCCTTCTAACTGTCGACGTTTCCAGGCAATCGAAACCAGCCAGGCGAAGCCCGCGAAAGCGGCCACCATGGTGAGGCGGTCGACGGTTCTCACGATCCGCAGATTCTGGTTAAACGCAATCTCTTCTGGTTTCGCGTCGGGTTTTAGCTGCAAGTCACGGTGCAAAACTTTTCCGATCATGCTGTTTTCAGACCATTCCCACGCCTGTGCAGGCTTGCCGGTCGTGATTGAGCTGACGTATCCATCCCATCCCGCTTTCGGTTCAAAAATGGAAGCGAGCAAAATGATAATTAACAGCGTCGGCGTGACGTATTTCATGATCCAGTAGAAGAATCGGGGAACCTTGAGGTCTGCACCCCGCATCATCTCTTTCCAGCCTTGATCAACGCCATAAATCCAGGAAAACAGGACCGCTTCGCAGACCGCCATGACGACGAGGCAAAAGGTTCCTGCCCAGAAGTCAAACTCATCAAAAAAGCTTTTTTGATTGAACAGAGCCACCGGGAGTGCCAATGGCAAGAGCATCGCTCCGAACGCCAGGGCACTCTTTTCTCGCGAAAATTTGAACTCGTCCTGCAGAAACGCCATGATTGGTTGGCCCATGGCGAGCGAACTAGTGATGGCAGCAAAGAACAACAATCCAAACCAGAAAAACCCGGCGGCGGGTGCCAGGCTTCCCCAGTGATTAAACAGTGTGGGGAAGACCATGAATCCCAATCCGAAACCGCCACCTGCCACTTTGCTTTGCACCTCAGCCAAGCCCAGATAGGCGACGGCGATCGGAATCAGCATTGTGCCCCCCAGCACCACTTCGCAAAGCTCGTTGGTCCAGGCTCCTGCAGCACCATTCAGCGTTACGTCGTCATTCCTGCGCAGATACGACGAATAGCAGTGCATCGAACCCATACCGATGGATAATGTGAAAAAGATCTGCCCCGCCGCAGCTAACCAGACTTTCGGGCTCAATAGGGCATAAGTTTGCACGCCACTGTCATTGGTAATGGTAAACTTCGGTTCCCAGACAAAGTTCAGCCCTGTAAACGCACTGGTCACAGCTTTTGGGTCGGTTTCGGGGGAGATCATCAATCCGCGAACCGCCAGAATCGCGGCGAAGACAATCAGCAGGGGCATCCCGATTTTGGAAACAATTTCGATTCCCTTCGAAAGTCCCCGCGACAAAATTCCAATGTTGATGGCGATACAGACTGCGAAGATACTCAATCCAAACCCGCTGATCGTCAGGATGGAAGTGGGGGAATCGGCCGTCAAACTCTGATAGAAAACCTCTGGCTTGGTTTCCTTAAATCCGTTCATCAGCGAATACCCGGCGTAGGCCATGCACCAGGCCTCGATGTAGAGATAAAAGGCCGCGATGATCAGGTTCGACCAGAGTCCGAACACGCCGAAGTATTTCCAGAAGCGGCGTTTTCCCATCGAGTCAAAAATTCCGGGGGTCGAATGATGACCAAACTGGCCACCGAACCGCCCCATGGTCCATTCGATCCACATCAGTGGCAGGCCGAGGACCAGGAATGCGATCAGATACGGAATTAAAAAGGCGCCGCCGCCATTTTTGACCGCTTGAGCGGGAAATCGCAAAAAGTTTCCCAAACCAACGGCATTTCCGGCCATAGCGAGGACCAGCCCAATCCGTGACGCCCACTGCTCCCGTTTCGGTTCGGCACTCATCAATACCTCTATGATTTCCACTGAGAAGAATTAATACGGAGAAGAATTCAAGAGACTCAATTTCAGGTGAGTCGATTTATACGGATTTCTTTTGAGCAGCTCGATGTTGCCACCATTCCCACAGGGGGGGGGCCAAAGACAGCACGACGATGGCGACCATGACGAGTTCAAAGTTTTTCTGGACGAAGGGAATGTTGCCAAACCAGTATCCCAAAAACAAAAAGATCAGTACCCAGACAATCCCACCCACCACGTTGTACAGAAAGAATTGGCGATAATTCATGGCACCAATTCCTGCCACAAACGGAGCGAACGTCCGGACGATGGGTACAAACCGGGCAATGATGATGGTTTTCCCACCATACTTGGCAAAATAGGCCTGTGTTTTTTCCAGGTGCGATTTTTTCAAGAACGGCACAGCACCGCTGAAGGCCCGGGCACCAATCCAGTGTCCCAGCCAATAATTGACGGTATCGCCGAGGATCGCGGCCACGATTAACAGCGGGACCAGCAAGTCCATGCGTAATGCTCCGCGAGCGGCAAAGGCTCCGGTTGCGAAGAGGAGTGAATCCCCTGGCAAGAACGGGGTCACCACCAGTCCGGTCTCACAAAAAATGACCGCAAACAAAATCAAATGGGTCCAAATGCCATAACTCTTGATGATTTCGGTTAATTGATCATCCAGGTGCAGCACAAAATCAAGAAACCACTTGAGCGTTCCGGCCCCTTCTGCCACTTCTGCCAGCGGCAGACTGGTCAGTAGTGCCGCGATCATCCCACCCATCACTGAAATCACGCTCATCATCGCGTTTGATTGATCCTTAAAAATACCGCCTCGACGCAACACCATCGTTCATGAACCTGTTTTCTCAATGAAACCAGGTGATGTATCCCTTGTCCTGAAAAACTCCCAGCATGGAAATCACTGCCATGCAGGTGAAAAAGAGTCCGCCGAATCCCAGCACTGCAAGTCTTGTGCGCGGTGGTCGCAATTCTCGCGGCAACAAAGTGGTGTTGATGAAAATCACATGGATACAACTGAATCCCAATGCGTAGTTGTAGATGATCGTCGACCAGACCAACAATTGGGACGAGTCAATAAACAGCAGCATTGAGAGTCCGATCACGCAGTAGACCACGAGGACCGAAAAATAGACTTTGCTGATGTGTTTGGTTTCCATATTTCGCAAACTCGGTAATCCCGTCCAGAACACATCGATCCAGCGTCTCAACACACCATCCGCCGTGGAAATCATGCTGGTACCGAGCACCAGAACTCCACAAAACAAGGTGGTGAACCAGACGAGATAATTCGGCCAAGGTCGCTGCGAGGCTTTCACTCCCAGCAACATGTTTTGCTCATCGGCGGTCTCAAGATGATCCGTCTTCACTTTTCCCGTGACAGTTTCGGCAACCCCGTTCGCGGTCATGGCCGCAGCCAGGTACTTTTGGTTTTCTTTGAGTGGCTTATCCGATGGCAGAAACTGGACTGAGAGCATGCTCGGCAACGCCAAGCCGATAAAACAGGCGGGCATCCAAATCCAGAACTGTTCGCGCGAAACATGCTGCACCCATTGCTTCCAGCGGACCAGTGAATCGGGATTGATGGGAAAGACCATCCCGGTGTGCGATAACTCGATGGCCTGGCCCCCGACAATACTGGGGACGCCGCCGACGTGCTTACCCATCCCCCAGCCCTGTTCTCGCGTGAAGGTACTGATGGGGGTATTGGTGAGCCCCCCATTTCCTGAAATCGCGATCATGGCGGTTAAGAAACCGATCCAGGCCAGATCGATCTTGGGAAAACCTCGTCCTTCGGCGAGTGAAACAAAAATGTTGTCGATGTTGTTGCCTCGCAGCGAATCGGCTTCGTCGAGTTTTCCATCGCCATTGAGGTCTTTCATGGCCACAACGGGAACATTTCCGACCTTGACAAACCCACTGAAAATTTCTTCCCAGGTTCCCCAGCGAGAATAGAATAGCGCCAAGGTGACGAGAAATCCGCCGACAAAAATCAGTTTGAACGTCATGATCCGCTTGATCGAATCATACACTTTCCCTCCAAACGTCAACGGCAGCAAGACAATCAGAAAGACAAAACAACCCAGATACTTCAACATGGCGGCGTTTGCTTTCAGGTCGGGTAATTCACCCAGCCAGATTGCCGCCAGTGGAATTGCAGTACTGGCCGCCAGGTAAGGCAGAAAGGAACCGCAATCGAGTACCAGATAAATCAATAACCAGAACATGGGGCCGGGGAGCGTCCGAAATTTTCCGGTGAAGATCGGCTCACCGGTATACAGCGTATAACGGCTGATCTCGACGTTGTAGATGACTTGCACCAGGATACTGATTGCCGCCAGCCAGAGTAGCCCCCCGCCATACCGTGAGGTGACAACGGGTCCGGTC
>JBIKZJ010000489.1:0-4599 GCA_044354755.1 Schlesneria sp.
ATTCTTCCCGAGAAATTTCGGTTCTCCAACGATAATGGGGTGACTCGCTGCACCACTCACAGGGGACCGATTTCAGCAATTCCGCAGCGTCTTTAAACACCTCTCGGCCGTCCGTAGTCCGCCCCCCACAGACCGCTGAGTAATAAGTACAAAACACTTGGTTTTTCCAAGTGCAAACCATGCCACGCGTCTCTTGAACCGCCGCCCGGCTGCTCTGACTTTCTCCCGCCAGACGGCGCCCCGCGGCATCCCGATATTCAACACCCAGATATTTCTGGCTCCGTTGTGAAGAATGCAGGTCAAAAACCGCCTTAGAATCGACATGTTCGATCTGATACAAGGCATAGGTTCGGGCGACAATCGCTTGTGCCTGTCGGGCCGCTACGGGGAATTTGGCTGGCATCTCTGAGTCGACAACGCTGCCGAGATATTCCTCGAGCGGAAGCTCATTGACCGCGGAAACTTGTCCATCGGTGCGGCGGAAAAGCCTGATACGACCTCGGTACAAATGACCATTCACCCGAATCGAAGGGGAATCCACAGGTTGAATCTCGATTCGACTGGAAGAAGTCTGTCGGCTCCCCAGTTTTAGTCCCCGTTCAGTCGAAGTCACGAGAATTTGAGTTAAACTGAGATCCGCAGGAAATCGTTCTTCTCGATCGAGTGAGACCAAGCGGAACTTGCCACGCACATCCAGCGTCAAAGACTTCTCGCCCCCAGGGGTGACATTCACCCGAATTTTGGGTTCATCCATGGCAACGGAGGGCTTTCGGTCCGCGGCCCGAGGGAGACTTCGCCCCGGCACTTTTGCGGCAACAAACGCCTGCAGCAAGGGAAGCTCTGTTGGCATCATCCAGATGGCAAAAACCATCATTCCGAGTAGTAAAAAGGACAAGCCGCGCCAGCCACCAAACCGTTTCCAATTTCCTGACTTACAAACTGGCTCGCTGTCGGAAAACAAACAAGGCTGAACAGCCCAATTGCGTTCAGCCTTGTTTGTTGAGTTCTTCATACCACCTCGCGCCAGCAAGATTCGACTTCAATCGTTTCGCAACTTCAGACCGACTTCGCCGAGCTGCTGTCGAATTTCATTCAGCGAAGTCACACCAAAGTTCTTGGTGGCCAGCAGCTCATCAGGAGTTCGTTGAACGAGTTCCGAAAGACTGCTAATCCCCAATCGAGCCATGCACTTACGGGCACGAACCGAAAGATTCAGATCTGAGACGGAACGCGCCAACTGGGCCTGCTCTTGAGGAGACATATCGGCGGGGATAATCGGCGCACTGGGGACCCCGGGTTGAGGCCATTCCAGCTTCTTGACTGGAGCGAGATTCTGGCCGACGCGCAAGCCGTGTGCCTGCATCAATTCGCGGATTTCCACCAGCGAAGTTTCGCCAAAGTTTTTCCCCTGTAACAGGTCATTCTCTGTGGTCTTGGTGAGATCACCTAGCGTATGGATGTCCATACCCGCCAGGCAGTTACGACTACGAACAGACAATTCAAAATCCGTCACAGGGCGACTGAGCAATTGCTCAAGACGAGCTTCATTCTTGGCAAGATCGTCGTCGTAATACATTTCGCTCGTCGCTTCGATGTCCTTCATATACATCAAAGCACGAGGATGATTTTGGTCATGCTGGAGCACGCGGCGGAAACAAAATGCCGCAGCGGCATAATTTCCCTTGTCTTCGTACAGCAACCCCAAATTCAGCAGTGCTCCGACATAAAATGGAGCCTTACTGAGCCCTTGCTCGTACAGTCGGATCGCTTCATTGTCATTGCCGTATAAAGCATTTTCGCCAGCAAGCCGAAAGAGTGCCTGGGAATGATGGGGGTCCATATCGACCGCACGTTCGAAGTACTCGATCGCACCGTATGTATCACCCCGATCTGCAAGAATGCAGCCCATCTGGTACGAATAATCGGCTCGGCGTGCCCCTTCCATCCCCGCTTGCTTCAACGCGGCCTCGGCATCGTCCAGCCGGCCCTGCAAGCGAATCGCCCCGGCCCGCTTCATGGTGCATTCCACCGGGTCATAACCCGCTTTGGATGCTGCCGCAAAATGCGATTCGGCGTCAGTGTATTTTTCCAGCGAGAGACAGGCCATCCCCTGCACGTACAGAGCCACTCCGTCACCGCTGGCACTGGAGAGGAGCCGCTCAGCGACCGCATGTTGCGCAAGAAGATAAGCCCCAATCCCTGCACGAACGGACTGGCTCGAGGCTCCACCGCTTTCGACTTCTCGCAAGAGAGATTCAATCTCTTGCTTGGTCGATGCGATCTGGTCAGTTGCGATCGCTCGCCGCAACTGACTGAACTCGTCAGCCGTCATTTGCCCTTTGGATTGGAGAATTCCACGAATGTTAACTGGTTCAGCCGTCTTGATCACAGTCAGTTCAGCCCTTTCCGGGGGGGTACTGGTTCTGGTGACGGTTCGAGTCGTTCCACAAACCGCTCCAGCTTGCCTTCAGGTACGGTACACGCGCGATCCATTCAATCTGGTGTCAGGCACGAGACCCAGATTGGACCTCTTACCCCATCAAGATTATCAAAATTGTCTCAAATGAGAATCTTAATCCAAATTGAACTTGCCGTATTTACCGAATCGGGCATTATATCAACAGAGCTCCGTTCTGCAACGTCGCCGAAATTCACGACTGGGAAAACATGCGATTTCATCGAATCTCGATCCTGTTTGTCTTCGCAATTTCCGTCATTCACACCCTTTTCGCAGAACAAATCCCCGCAGACGCCCTGATCCCAGAACACTCCAAAACCCTCCTCAATGAACTCAATCACCCGGATTTCGAGCATCGCGAGCGGGCTGGTGACGAGCTTTTTGGGATGGGGGAAAAATCCATTCCCCTTTTAATTCAGGCGACGCAAAGCCCGTTCCCTGAAGTTTCGATGCGGGCTTTCGAAATTCTGCAACGACTTTACCAGGTTGAGGATGAAGCAACGATTGAAGAAGTCGAGCGAGTTCTGGCAGCGCTGAAGTCCAGCGGACCACTCACGATTGCCCTGCGTGCGGAACGCGCCTTCGACAGTGGGGCCGAACCCCGACAAAAACGGGCCATCGGACAATTTCAGCGTTTAGGCGGGATTGTTCACTACACCAATCGTGGCTTGGATCAACAACCACTCAGCCGTCCGATGATCGAATATTTCATGATTGGGCGCGAATGGCTTGGTGGTGATGAAGGATTGAGATTACTCACGAAAATCGAAGACCTTCATACTTGGGGTGGCCAGTTGTACATCATCCGCGGCATCCAGGTCTCTGATGAGACCCTGCTGGATTTGCGCGCAGAACTCCCTTTTCTCGCAATTCAACTTCGTGGTCCCGCCCGCCTGGGTATCCGAGGAAATGGGCGAGGCTTTGCGAATGGATGTGTGATCCAAGGAATTGATCCAGGATCGGCTGCGGACCTCGCTGGCTTGCGACCTCTTGACCAAGTGACGGAAATTGATGGCCAGCCGATCAGTTCGTTTGAAGATTTGATCGAAATCGTTGGGGAAAAAGAGCCAGGAGAACAAATTCCCATCGTCTATCGACGTGGCGACAAAATCCTTCAAGTCGTGGCAACATTGTCTGCCTGGGGAAAACCGGCTGCAGGAAACGGCCAACCTCCACAACCCTGAACCTCCACAACCCTGAACCTCCACAACCCTGAACCTCCACAACCCTGAACCACTCAACCCTGAACCACTCAACCCTGAACCACTCAACCCTGAACCACTCAACACCGGGACGCCAATCGTGCGAGACTCAATCTCGACCCCGTTCCCATTGCTCCGACTGATCCTCCGGTCATTGTGCCTCTGCTCCGCGTTGTGCAGTGGTCACCTGCAACATCTGGCCGCACAAGATCGAATCCTCCACCAGCAAGCGGGTGGGGGCCGTTTTTGGATGAACGGGTATATCGAGGACTACACCGGGCGGGAAATCTTACTCAAAATCAAACCGGGTGAGACACCCCGGCGGTATCCTCGAGGCGAAGTGATCGAGGTAGTCACCGAGTACACGCCACATCATGACCAAGGGCGAAAACTCTATGCAGCCGGAAAAATCGCCGAAGTACGCCCCGAATTGATCGCCGCCCTCGAAGAAGAAGATCGCCCCTGGGTCCGCCGCGAAATTCTTGCCACCCAGGTCAAATGTGCCCTCTGGATCGGTGATTACCCCACGGCGATCGCCCGGTTTCTCCCTCTTGTCCGCTCAGATGCGGAAACGTTTCATTATTCACTCGTCCCCCTCAACTGGACGACTCGCCCCCCCACCGAACATCTGCGATTCGACGCCCGTGACTGGATTGCGTCGACCGAGTCTCCCCTGAATAGACTCATTGGTGCCAGCTGGTTGCTCAATGTCTCGGACGGAACCGCCGACGCCGAACTGACCCTGAAACGACTCGCTCGTGAACCCGATGTCCGCATCCAACGACTCGCTCAAATGCAGTTATGGCGACGAAATCTTAATGGTAACGCTGTGGTCGATCCCGACGAAATCCGACGCTGGACCGAATTCGCCGAAGCTCTTCCCCCGGAATTACGTGGTGGCTCGTACTTTGTGATTGGCCAGGCGTGGAAACAACGGCA
>JBIKZJ010000359.1:0-6739 GCA_044354755.1 Schlesneria sp.
TACGGCCCGAATTATTCGCGCGGCGCGTAGTCGCGTTGCGCTGGATCGCATTCTCAATACGGGTCTGTTCAGTGAAGATTGGGCGAAGCAATCGCAGCAATGGTTGGTGACCGAACGGGGTGCGGAAGTCTCCGAAGCAGACGAATATGGCTTCCGTAGCGTTGTTTATCGGCGCTTTCGGCCATTTCATCCGCAGCGACTGTGGGACTTTCTCATGAAAGATGATCTGGCCGCTCAGGTCGTACGCTCGAAGGGGTTGATGTGGCTCGCCACTCGACACGACTACGGCGGCGAGTGGTCGTCGGCAGGGAATGTCCTTGGCTGCGAACCCCTTGGGAGATGGCTTGCCGCAACGCCGGAAGAGGAATGGCCCGAGGATGAAAAGTTCCTCCAGGAATCCAAGTCGATTTGGTGCGAGCCATATGGAGACCGGCGTCAAGAATTGGTTTTGATCGGATGCAACCTCGATGAGGACTCGGTTTCGGCCGCGCTTGACGATTGCCTGCTCACGGACAGTGAATTCGCCGAAAGCCCCGAGGTCTGGGCGACCTACGAAGATCCGTTCGATTCTTGGGGCGATGACGATGCGTGTGAGTTGAGTGAAGAATATGGCACGAAGACTGCAGGAGAATCCGCTTCTACACACAGCTCTGGGCGGTAGTAAAGTCTCTTCCTGTCAACTTATCAAGAACCTCATCGAAGACGACGAAAGGATGTACGGAATGAAGTTCGATTATGATGTCGTGATTGTTGGAGCGGGAGCCTCGGGAGTTGGGATGTCCCATGTGCTGAAGAGACTGGGAATCAAACGCTTCACAATGCTAGAGCGGCACGAAGTCGGAGCCAGTTTTCTGCGATGGCCCAGAGAGATGCGTTTCATCTCGCCGTCGTTCACCGGGAATGCCTTCGGCTTACTCGACCTGAATGCCGTCACGCTAGAGACGTCACCCGCTTACACTCTCGAAACGGAACATCCTTCTGGAAAACAGTTCGCCAAGTACCTGCAACTGATTGTTGACGAGTTTAAGCTGCCGGTCCGAACGGGTCTTGAAGTGCTGTCGATCCGCGAACGAAACTCGATGCTCGCTCGATCGCACAATGGTAAGTCACTGACTCGCGAGGCGGCGGTAACGCTACGGTCTTCAAGCAATCAAAAGCAGATCGCGTCAGATGGTGGCGATCGTTCTGCGAGCCAAACATTGGAAACAGCGGCCTCTAACGGGTTCGAGATCGAAACCTCCGACGGAATGATTACGGCTCGGTTTGTGATCTGGGCGGCGGGTGAGTTTCAGTATCCGAAATGGGATGCGTTTCGGGGGGCAGACCTTTGTGTCCACAACGCAACGATTACTTCCTGGCGTGCAGCCGCGAACGGTTCGTTGCGATTGCCACTCGAAGAGACCGAAACGACAGATGCGGCTTACGAAGCGGAGGCCAATCATTTCATTATTATCGGCGGGAACGAGAGTGGGGTCGACGCGGCAGTCAACTTGGTTCGGTTCGGAAAGAGAGTGACGGTCCTTGATCGTGGGACACCGTGGGAACCGGCGGGGTCAGACCCCAGCAAGACGCTCACGCCGTATACACTTGAACGGCTAGACCGCGCCCTGAAAACCGAGCGACTCGAACTGGTCGGCAAAACGCGAGTGAAATCGGTAAAAGGCGAAAATGGCCGCTACATCGTCACGTCGAAAGGGATCGCTTGGGTCGCTGTCAATCCGCCCATTCTCGCGACCGGGTTCTCAGGCAGCTTGAAGCTGCTTGAGTCCCTCTTCACTTGGAAAAAGAATGGTTACGTCGATCTGACTGAGAGAGACGAATCGACAATCACGCCGGGCCTGTTCGTGGCTGGACCGATGGTCCGTCATGAGGACGCGATTTTTTGCTTCATCTACAAATTTCGGCAACGCTTTGCAGTGGTGGCAAATGCGATTGCCCAGCAACTCGGAATCGACACGGAACCGCTGGAAGTGTACCGCAAAAAACAGATGTTTCTCGACGACCTGAGCTGCTGCGAGGAGGAGTGTGCATGCTGATTGACCGACATACCAGTCCGCAATCCTCATTCGCATGAGATCAAACAGTCCCGACAACCACGAACGACACGAAAGACAATCATGACTGTGACAAAGACCAGAACCATTCCATTTGCGAAACAAACGGTCCTGGTCATCGGCGATGAAAGTGTCGGGAAATCGGCTCTCGTGGCGAGTCTGACCGGTCGCGGTGCCTATTCATCAAACTTTCGCGGTTCGACGGTCAGTGTTCAGACGTACGCCTCAGACCGTGCTGATTTCGTGGATACGCCAGGCATCCTGTTTGCCTCAGATGTCGAATCCACACAGAGGACGCTCTCCGAATTGGCCGAGCACGAGCGAGTTCTCGTGGTGGTCAATGCGACGCATCTCGATGAGGATCTGCGAAGGATGCTGCCGCTGGTTCAAGGCAAATGGGGCGCCGTGGCCGTTACATTCTGGGACAAGGTTCAATCCGGCACGCATGCGTTTGAGGCAATTGAGAAGCTGAGTGCCGAATCCGGTGTACCATTCGTTGCAATTGATGCGCGTCGCGTGACTGCGTCCCAACGTGTGAAAATCTTCGCCGCCTTGAATGCCGAGGCGACATTTGTCCTTCCCGAGTTGCTTGCCCGCGCCGGTTGGCGGATCGAACCGATGCCGGGGTTGCTCGACAATCGGTGGTTCGGACCGTGGCTGGCTCTTGTTCTATTACTCGCTCCCTCGGCGATTGCGGTGCAGGCGGCGAATACTTTTGCGGGTTGGGCTGATCCAATCGTGAACGGATTGCTGGCGGGTGTCATTGAATCCGTGAAGGCGTCAATGCCCGAATTCCTTGCGGTGATGCTCGTCGGAAAGTATGGCCTGCTGACGATGGGACCGCTATTGGTCGTGTGGGCGGTGCCAACGGTGGTTCTCTATTCGGTATTGCTCGCCGTCTACAAGGCGAGTGGATTGCTCGACCGGATGACGACCTCGCTTCAACCGCTAATGAGGCACGTCGGCTTGACGGGACGCGACCTGGTGCGGGTCATCATGGGGATGGGTTGCAATGTCCCGGCGGTAATCGCGACTCGAAGTTGCTCGTCCTGCACGCGCGGTGCATGTCTGCACGCCATCGGATTCGGGTCGGCCTGTTCCTATCAGTTCGGCGCGACGTTGGCTGTTTTCGCGGCGGTGAAACAACCTGAGCTGATCTGGCCATATCTCGGATACCTCACCCTGACAACGCTGATTTACACCCGGTTGGTTTCGCATCCAAGTGCCCGGAGTAAGTTGAATATTCTGAGGATCGAAGGGCGTTCATTTCTCAGTTGGCCAAGTCTCACTGCTGTCTGGCGAGAAGCGCGAGCGACACTGAAAGATTTCACCTTTCGGTCACTGCCGATCTTCTTCGCCATCACACTTGTCGCATCTCTGCTCGACTGGTTCGGTGTCGTCTCGCGGATTGCCTCGGTCCTTGAACCACTGATGGCTACGTTCCGACTTCCGGCCGAATCGGCGATCGTGCTGCTGATGGCGTCGATTCGTAAGGACGGAATACTGCTGCTAGCCGAACAGAGTTCGGCATCGACACTAACCCCCGTTCAAGTCTTGACGGGCGTCTACCTTGCCGGAGTGTTGTTGCCATGTCTTGTGACGGTCCTGACCATTGCCCGCGAACAAAGTTGGAAATTCGCGGCCAAGCTTGTGGCGCGACAACTCATTGCAGCAGTGATCTTTTCGGCCTTGCTAGCATGGGGTGGGGGTTTGTTGGAGACGAGCAAACGGACCACGCAAGGTGTGTTGATTTCGAATTTCCCTTTCGATGGGGCCAGATAACTGATGAAAGCTCTCCGCCAAACACAACCTTCCTTCGCCAAGACTTTTCGTGCCCCGCGTCTTTTGGTTTCATCCAGTCGTTCGCGTCCGCAAACTCGCGGCAATGAGTCCGCACAGCATAAACTTTCTCTGCCCAACAACTCATCCGCTGTGGAAAAACTTGCTCGAACGGCGGAGGCTCGTCTCGTTGAACTGATTGGTGCGGAAACGGTCAAACGAGCGGAAAAACTGTTTGATCAACAACTCTGGTTGTGGGGGCAGGATGTCGCGCGCGTACCAGGCAACGGGTTAATCGGCTTCGGGTTTAAGCGATATCCGCCCCCAGCGGCGCTGCAAGGTAGCAGTTGCTATATCCTGGATGCCAGCCGTGGCCGACAAGTCGGCCTTTGGGGCTTCGGCACTTTCTACAGTGAAAAAGGGGTCGGAGGGCTGTTTCTCAAACGGTTCTTCTTCGGTCCTTGCGTCGCCGATGGTGTCGAGCGTCCTCCGACCTGTTGGGCACTCGATCAATGGCCCGCCCACCGCGTGCCGACAACTCCCGAAGACTGGTCCGTCGCGCAAAAATTACTTGACGGCTTTCTTGGCTGGATCGCCGAGTATGAGCACTGGCTCGAACGCCATGCCCCGCACTTACACAGAACCGAATGTCTGCGCGACTGGAAGCAGCGATACCTGAATGGAGAGAACGTCGCTTCAGAATGGGAAATACTAAGAGGAAAAATGCTGCGAGAGAAAACGGAATGACCTTGGCGACTGCCGTACTTTCGGTATCTACAACTTTATTCATGACTTTGAATGTTCACAGGACCGACAATTTCGCCAGCAAGCCGTGAGGGGCGATGACTATCGACTTTGGTCCGAAAATCACTGTTATCGAGTTTTCGAAGCCGCTGATTTGTTGCAAACGTTGCTCTCACACTTTCCTTTCGGAATTGCAATCAACGTGAACACGCGATAGAGTTTTAAAGGAAAAGTATTTGCCGCTTTCGAATCGGTTCTGCGTATTTTTTCGGATGATGGAAAATGCGATCGTCAGCACACCCCGCGCCGATTGCCATGAGACTTCGTGGCGGATTCACAATTGTTGAACTGCTTGTCGTCATTGCGATTATTGGAGTTCTGGTCGCGCTCTTATTGCCTGCGGTTCAGCAAGCCAGGACCTCTGCAAGACGAATGCAATGTACAAACAATCTTAAACAGATTGGGTTGGCATTGCACTCGTTCCATGAAACGGAAAACGCTTTTCCGCCCGCGCACTTGATTCTCAACATTCCGAGAACGTCGAGCCCAACCGAGATCTTGCCTGGACTGGATGAACCCTCTTGGTTGATCTGGATTCTGCCGTATATTGGACAGCGAGCGCTTGCAGAACAGTGGGATGTTTTTTTGCCCTATGGAAACCAACCGAATCAAATCCGTGATCGTGCACTTGCCGTGTTTCTCTGCCCGGAAATTCACTCTGTGGAGTCTGCCGTCGTCGGAGATCAAACAATATCATCGACATTTAGGCTTCCCTGTGGATGCCCTGCGGGAATGACCCAGGTTGTTCCCGGTGGCGCCGTGGCTGACTATGTCGCAAATCATGGTGATCTTTCACCTGGGGCGGCGGGACTGCCGACAGATTTTTACTGGGGAGGACAAGGAACGGGCGTCATCGTTTCAAGCAGACCCAAAGTCAACAACGGCCAGATTGAAAGAGACTGGTTGGATAAAGTCAAAATTGCCGACGTGACAGACGGGACAAGCAACACGCTGTTAGTTGGCGAGCCCCATATTCCCAGGAGTGAACTGAATTCGACTCCCTACAACGGCCCTGCGTACTTTGGTCGGTACTTGACCAACTATGCGCGAGTGGGAGGGCCCGGTGTCCCGCTGGCCCATGGGCCAGATGATCAGCGTGGAACCTCCTACTCATTTGGAAGTTCACACACGGGAATTATCCAATTTTGCATGGCAGACGGCAGCGTTCGTTCGATCTCGACTTCGATCAGTTCTCGGATTATTGGAAATCTTGCAAACCGGCACGACGGCGAGACAGAAGGGCAATTCTAAGATGCGAGCGAGACTGGCAGTCCATTTTTTGAGCTGCGCCTACTTGATTGTCGGTTGTCACGCTGACCGGATCCAGACATATCCAACTTCTGGAAAGGTCGTTTTCACTGACGGAAAGCCAGTTCAAACCGGCACCGTTGAACTGGAATCGATCACATTCAAAACGTCGGCGACCGGGCGAATACTCGAGGATGGAACATTCGTCCTGGGGACTTATTCATCCAGTGACGGAGCGGTTGCGGGAAAGCACCGCGCGATTGTGGTTCAGTTGATTGTCGCAGACGGGGTCATCAAACATGAGAAAGACCATGGTCGGTACGTTCCCCCAAAGTACGGACGGTACGAAACATCGGGCCTCATCGTCGAAATTCTTGCCAAGCCGCAGAATCAAATTCTCTTGACGCTGGATTCCGAAGGAAGAAAGTAGTGCAGCGTCCGCAATTGAACTGCGTTGAAAAAGGGATTCTTGCCTCTGGGAAGTTACGCAGTTGTCTCAAGCCCACTCAGGCCTGTCGCCATTCGGACTAACCACAGGCGACGCAGTGTCCACGCATCAAGACTTCAGTCACTTTTCCCACTTTCGAGATCGACTTTTGCGAGGCCGCAGGCATCTCGATTTCATGAAGGCAAGTGACAGTCCCGCAATCGATACAAACGAAGTGAGGGTGCTGAGCGCGCCCTGCGTGTGCCTCATCTCGAAGTTCGAACCTCCAGACATGATCGCCTAACTCGGTCCGGGTCACTAATCCCGCTTCCGCGAGGTCGCTCAAGTTGCGAAAGATCGTCGCCTTGTCAAAGCCCATCGGAATCAAGTCAACGGCAATGTCGGCATGTGTGGCGGGCGACTTGGC
>JBIKZJ010000360.1:0-6664 GCA_044354755.1 Schlesneria sp.
CATGGCCGTCAAAGGGAACGGATCAAGGACCGAAGTCGTCCTGTTTGCTGCTCGTTCTGTTTGCTGCAAAGTCAAGGATTTGTACCTCGCGCACTGGGTTTGTGGTTGAACCTGAAAAACGGGGACAGGCACCTCACGCTGCCTATCATTCAGGTGTTTTTTGATTTCGATCGCACCCGGTCCCCGTTTTCCATCGACTACTAAGATTGCGGCTGTGGCATCGAGCAGACTAGCGAGCCGGCTTTCTCCTCATCGCCTCTTCCGCTTGTTGGATTTGCAGCAGGGGACGGGGATCGTCCGGACGCAGTTTTTGTGCGGCACGAAGCTGCGACAGGCCCTCGGAATATTGTGCTTGCATCACCAGGAATAGGCCCACGTTGTACCGGGTATCAAATGAATTGGGATCTAAAGCCACCGCCGCTCGTCCGTGGACCATCGCTTTGGCCGTTTGCCTGGTCTGAGCCATCGCCAAAAACAGATTCGCATGGGCTGCGGCAGAATTGGGTTCATGTGTAATCGCCTGTTCCAGGAATGGCTGAGCTTCACTGAATCGCTGCAGCGTGATCAAAAGCTGTCCCAGCGACACATTGGCGGCCACAAACTGGGGGGCAAGTTGAATTGCTTGACGATAGGAAGAAATGGCTTCCTCGAATTCCTGCAGGTTAGCCAGAGCGGATGCCAATTCAAAATGGCCCGGTGCGGAATCGGGGATCGCTGCGATGTAGGCCCGAAATTCCACCGCCGCTTGTTTGAAATCACCCTGCGTCGAGAAAATCTTACCCAAATTCAGATGCGCAATCACAAAATCGGCACGCTGCGCCAGGACGGATTGATAAATTGGCTTGGCTTCATCCAGCCGACCGAACTGAGCCAGCGTATTGGCGAGCAAAAAGCTGGCCGCAGGAAAATCATTCGTGGCAGCGACGATCTGCTTCAAGAGTTCAATCGCGGCATCCAACTCTCCTTCAGAGATCCGCTGTCGCGCTTCATCATATTTGGCTTGGAACGGCAGCATGTCTTTGATATCGCGCAACACCTCGGTATCCGCCGCGACACCGTCCGCTTTCCCCCCTTTTCCTGCCGACAAGTATCCCAACGAGAGCAGCTTTGCCCGATCCTTTTCCGAAAGGTTCAGGTTCTCTTCGGTGGCCAAAACGAACGATTCTTCCAAGAGTGCCAGACGGTCGCTCAGCTGCTGAAATTCCGCCACAGCCGTTTCGGCCAGATTCGTCAGCTCATCAGGATCCTGCTCAAGATCATAAAGTTCCGGGCGGGTCGTTTGGATGTACTTCCACCGATCCGTAATGACCGTGCGTAAGGGAGCCCAATGGTTATAGGTAAAAGGGGTGTCCGTTTCCGCGTAACAATCGCGCGAGGCAATCGCTTGGCCTTTTAATGCGGCCACCAAGCTCCGTCCGCTGACATGTTTTGGAGCGGGAATCCGCAGCAGATCGAGCAATGTCGGAGTCAGATCGACCAGCGAAACCACCTCCTTCACCCGATGCCCAGGTCGGCCAACCCGCGGACCGACAAACACCAAAGGGACTCGCAGGGTCGAATTGTAAACCAGCATGCCATGGTCGGTTTCCAGGTGCTCGTGCAGACCTTCACCATGGTCACCCGCGATGACCACCAGCGTGTTCGCATCCAGTTTCGATTCCTTGAGGTACTTCATCAACGTTTCGAACTGATGAATTTGCCAGGCAATACCCGCATCATAAGGTTGATCCAGAAACTGACTCCCATAAATTTCGCGCCGTGCATCATAAGGACCATGCGCATCGTACAGATGAACCCAGCAAAAAAAAGGACGAGAGACTCTCTGTCGCAGCCATTTCATCGCCGAATGCATCACATCCTGCCCATCCCGTCTGGGTTCGCTAAATCGACTACCCGGCTTTTTTCTGGGGAGGAAATCGTCGTAGGTCTCAAAACCACGATTGAGTCCATATTGCGATTCGAGCACTGCAGCAGATACAAAGGCACCGGTGTCGTAACCGCTTTTCTGCAGGATTTCTGGTAAGAGCGGAATCTGAGCGTTCAATTGCCCCGAACCATTCACGCGCAGCCCATGTTCGGGAGGATAAAGTCCCGTCAACATCGTTGCATGCGATGGCAGGGTTGTGGGGGCTGGCGAATAAGCCCGATCAAAAACGACTCCCCGCCTGGCAAATTCGTCAAACCCCGCAGTCATTCCCCCCTGATATCCGTAGAGACCCAAACGGTCCGCACGCGTCGTATCAAACGTTACCAGAATAATGTTGAGGCGAGGGGCGAACCAAAAGGAACGGATCGCCGCCGCGACCATCAGCACGACGAGTACTGCGACCACAGTCCCCAGTTTTCGACGTGTTGCCGCCGAAAACGCAAAAACGCCAGCCATCACGCACTTTCAAGAAATGGGGTCGGAAAGGATCGATTGCGAAAACAGAGAAAAACAGACAAATTTAACTGCGGTTCCCGCCATACCAACGAGGAACAAATGTTCGACTGTCACGGGCGCCAAAAACCGCATCGGATTTTTTTGTCGTATTCGTGCGGGATTAGTCAGCAGCTCGTAACAATTAATCTCGCCAATCACAAGGATACCAGATCCCGCTCGGAAACTCAAAATCGACTCAGCCGATCGCGACTTGGACCCGAATTGCGTACGCTCCGGATTTCAAACCGTCCTCAGACCCCGTTCATGCATACTCTGTTCCTGCGGAATTCCCCTCAAGATGAAAACCCCTGCAACCCCGCCGACTCGACTCACATCCCTGGACCAGTTTCGTGGCTACACGATGCTGGGGATGCTGCTGGTCAATTTTTTGGGTGATTACGCAGTTTGCCCACGAATCCTGCAGCACAAAAACGACTACTGCAGTTACGCCGATACGATCATGCCCCAATTTTTGTTTGCGGCGGGATTCGCCTTGCGCCTCAGTCTCGGTCGCCGCCGGGAATCGACCGGGAAAATGCCCTGGGGCCGCGCAATGCAGCGAATCCTGGGACTGGGGCTGATTGCCATTGGCTGGTACATCCTCTGTGACCTGGGTGATGTCATCGTTCATTTTCAGACGGAGTCTTGGGGAGACCTGCTTTTGTACCTATGCAAAGGGGTCGTTTTCCAAACGCTACTGCATATCGCCGCCACATCACTCTGGATCCTGCCGGTCGTGACCGCCCCCTGGAAAACTCGGCTCTGCTACACATTCGTTTCCGGAATCCTCCATCTCGTGATTTCGTGGTGGTTTAACTTTCACTGGATTCATACTCCCCCCGCAGCCATTGACGGTGGTCCCTTTGGCTTTTTGTCTTGGGCCATCCCCGCACTCTGTGGGACACTTGCCTGCGACGCCGTACGAGGGGCTGGTCCTGCGGCAGCTGGGCGGATCGCCTTATCTGGCCTCGGAGTGATGTTGCTCGGCTGGATCATGTCGATGCCGACCGTGCTGTATAACGTGCGTCCCGATCAGACAGGAACCCTCCCAGCACCCCAGACGCAGCCAGCAGTGCCCAACCCGAAACCGCGTATTGAAAAAATTGCACCGGATCCCGTCATTCCGACGAGGGACCGAATTCGAGCCTGGGATGGATCGATCGTGGAACTCCCCTTCATTTCCCCGCCAAGCGCCGCACATCGCCAGTGGAATTACTGGATGATGAGTCAGCAAACGGGAAACCTTTCGTATCTCACCTTCTCCGCAGGAGTTTCGCTGGTGATTTACGCTCTGTTTCTTTGGTTCTGTGATCGCAAAGGTTTTCGCTTGGGACTCTTTCAAACGCTGGGAACCAATTCTTTAGCGGCCTATCTGCTGCACTCGATCGCAATTTGGATTGGGCAAGGGGTCGCCAACCTGCAGCTTTGGCCCTATTTTGACAAGAAATCGAGTTCGGTTGGGTTAACACTGGCCTGCTTCGCCTGCGTCACCTTGTTTGTCTACGCGGGTTGCCGATTGCTCGAACGACGAAACTGGTATCTTCGCGTCTGAACCACTAGCAAATCAGGGTTCAACGACAACCCCATGGCGCAATGATGAAAATTCAGTTTTCAGTTTTCAGTTTTCAGAGTCTCGCATCTTTTTCTTTTTCCTATTCGCGTGATTCGTATGATTCGTGGTTCGCAATCTTCGCATGTTTTGAAAAGGGTCTGATTCACGAATCGACGGCAGTAATCCATGAATTGGCCTGAACGCTTCTGTCAGCCGAGGACCACGCAGCCAGTCGAGACCGAGTAGCCCGATCGTCATGGCCGTAAAGGGGACGGGTCAGGGAACGAAGTCGTCAAGTTTACTGTCGAGTCAAGTCTTGATAACCTCCGCACTCGGTTTGTGGTTGAACCCAAATGAGATACCGCCAAAACGAGCAACACACACTTGAGCCATCTCAACGTGAGCCATCTCAACGTGAGAAAGCTCAACGTGAGAAAGCTCAACGTGAGAAAGCTCAAATGGTGATCAATGCCTGATAGGCTCCGTCGCCGGGTTGACCCGGCATGTACTGCACCTCTTCGAGCAGCCGCGATTGCGGAAAATACGCTAAGACCTGCTGCACAATCTTGCGGTTTTCTGCCGGCTCGATACTGCAGGTCGAATACAACAATCGTCCACCGGGGGCAAGACGTTCCAGCGCCCGCCCCAGCAGATTTGCCTGCACCTGATTCAGCGCCTCAATTCCCTCAGGAGTGATCCGCCAGCGTGCTTCCGGTCGTTTTCCCAACACGCCCGTATTGGAACAGGGGGCATCGATCAGAATGGCATCGAAGGGGCCAGCCGGGAGCCGATAACCTTCTTCGTCCACCAGTTGGGTTCGTACAATCGTTACCCCCAGTCTGGCGGCGTTTTCATGCACGATTTCCAGACGATCCGAACGAATATCCGTGGCGAGAACCGACCCCTGATTTTGCATCAAAGCAGCGAGATGACACGTTTTTCCGCCCGGTGCCGCGCAGACATCCCAAACACGCTGTCCCGGTTCGGGGGCCAGTCGTATCGCCGCCTGACTGGCGGAAAAATCCTGCACCACAAACCAACCTTCCTCGTAACCGGGAAGCTGATCGACCCGCGACACACCCTCCAAAATTACAGATTCCGTCCCTTCCAGCAGACGGGCTTCAATACCCGCTGCATGGCAGGCTTGCAGTAATTCCGACGTGGTCGAACGGAGGGAATTCGCGCGGATCAACAGGGGGGGCGAGGAATTGAACCAGGCACACATGCGTAGCAGTTCGGTCGGCTCGTAAATTTTGATCCAGCGCTCGACCATCCACAGCGGCATGCTGTAGGCCCCGGCGAGATAGGCAGGGAAATCCGCTTTGGGCTCAAAGAAAACCGGTTTGATCAGCTTTCTGTGCCGACCAGGCCCAACAGGAACGGCACTGGCAGACGGTTCTGTGGTGAACTCATCAGTCGCCAACCGCGTCGCTCCCCGCAGCACGCCGTTCACAAATCCGCTCCACCGCATCCGCCCCGCGCGTTTACACAACTCGACGGTCTCATGCACCGCCGCGTGCGGCGGAATTCCATCCAGCATCATGATTTGATAAATCCCCATGCGCAGAATCGACCAGAGGGCGACCTCAACCTGATCGGCTGGCCGTGCAACGAGTGTCTTGAGAATCGCGTCCAGTGTTGCTTGCCGGCGGATGACGCCACAAGCCAGTTCTGTCGCCAGCCCTCGTTCATTCGGGGGAAGTTTGGACTCACGAAATACGCGATCCAGGAGATCACTGACCCACATCCCGCTGACCCGATGTTCTTCAAGCACACGCAATGCCGCCTCGCGCGCCGAGCGAATAGAAAGAGAGAGAGGCTCATCGGACATCGGTGGTTGCGGTAGAGACATGCTTTTTCCATTGAAAACCTGGGGAGCCGATTCCCGATAGCGGCGATCGCGTTCGGCCATCGCCAGCAGACAGGACTCGGCAGTCTTGAGGCGAAAGCATGACATCCTTTGCTCGAAAAGTCCAAGAAACAAAGGGAGGTCTTTAAAGAGAGGTCGTTGAGAGTCCCGTTGGAGGACAACTTCTGTTATACTGCATTACTTACGAACGAAGAAACGTCGTCAACAGGGATCGCGGCGACTTGGCATGCGGAAGGAAACCTATGGCAAAGCAATGGTTAAAGCGATTAACCGTCGAACAGGCAGAAGCAGACAACTCGGGACAAGGGGGAGACAATCTGGTCCCTTTTGGTATTAAAAACTCAGAATGGGTCCGGCTCGTCTCCAAAATTCGTGATGGCGACCAGTTGTATGCCTATCGCGAATCCCCCCCTCGCCATAGCCGAGCGTTCAAAAACACGGTCCCCTCCGAAGGGGTTGCCCTGGTGCGGGATGGTGATGTTGTGGCACAAGTGGCAACGCGCGGGCGTTGATTTCGATCGAGTGCCAGAACTGATGCCCAAGGAATGGAATCTTCCTTCCTTGGTTTCGGTCAGGTGACCGGTTGGTTCTTTTCCAGGATTGGCTGGTTTTTTCCACGATCGCCAATCGTGCAAATTCCTCTGTGTGCAGATCGACAGCACCATGGGATTTTGAAGTCATCGAGGGCTGTGTTATCGGCCAATTCGCGGCGAAACACCAAAAATTCTTTCCCCGTTTTCCACCGAGTTGTGATGTCCTTATTACTTCTGCGTAACGGAATGGTCTACGACCCTCTGCATGGACGGAATGGAGTCTGTCA
>JBIKZJ010000361.1:0-6661 GCA_044354755.1 Schlesneria sp.
CTCGCCACGAATGCGACGTGGAGCCCCCGGATCGCAGCGGGGGTGGTCGAGTTTCAAGGGCGGATGTGGATCCTGGGGGGAACGGAAAATTATTATTTTGGGGACGAAAAAAGCCTGAAAAATGATGTCTGGTCTTCCGCCGACGGCAAATCGTGGCGGCTGGAGACTGCTGCGGCGGAATGGTCACCGCGGGCCTATCATCAAGCGGTTGTTTTCGAGGGAAAGATCTATGTGATGGGGGGCGGCAACTATGTTCCGGAGTACCACGCGCTCAATGATGTCTGGTCATCCCGCGATGGTAAGACTTGGGAGCGTGTGACGGCGCATGCCGACTGGTCACCGCGCCTCTGGTTTTCGTCGGTTGTCTATCGTGATCGAATCTGGGTGCTGGGTGGCTGGTCCAATCATCCCTCGCGGAACTGGGGGGATGTCTGGTATTCCCAAAATGGTCACGATTGGAAAGCATTGAAGTCGGACGTGACCTGGAAAGAACGTCACGAGCATTCAACGTATGTTTTAAAAGATCGAATCTGGGTTGCCGGTGGCCATGCACAACCGCTGAGCAGCGAGGTCTGGTCGCTGGAACTTCCCGAAGATTTTTTCCCGAAAGACCAGTGAGTCGATCTTGGGCGGATAGGGAAGCGAAAGGGATTCCTGTGTTGCGATTCTCGACACCAAAAAACCATTGCGGGAATCGCCACAGAAATCTCCGCAGGAATCGGGACACTGTATCGTAAAAAAATGCAGTGTCCCTGTGTAAGACTCGAGGCCCCCTCTCTTTTCTGGTTAATCGATCACACCATGGGAATGTTTTTGATTCAATGGACAGCCCGATGGGCGGTGTGCGGATATTTGGCGCGGATTTGGGTTGAGATTGATGATCGCTCGAAAGTATCAACGCGCATTCTTGCGCGGCGTTGGTGGACGTTTGGTTGTGTGGGGTTTGTCCTGCATGTGATCTGTGCGTTTCACTTTGTGCATCACTGGAGTCATGCGGCCGCCTGGGAAGCCACCGCGCGGCGGACGGCGGAAATGACCGGCTGGTATTCGGGATGGGGCCTGACGGTGAATGAGGGTTTTCTGGTTCTGTGGATTGGCGATACGATACTCTGGTGGAGGAATCTGGCCTGGCCCGAGAATCGCATCATTTTCCGGAGTGTCCAACTTGTTTTTGCGTTTCTGATGATTCAGGCGACCGTGGTGTTTGGTCCACCGGTTTGGAAATGGGTCGCCTTGGTGGTACTCGCGATGATTTTGATCCGTCGTCGAATCCTCGTTAGCCAACACCGCTCATGAACTGCTGTAAGAAGGCTGACATGATGAAATCTCGCTCGGTAGAACGTTACTGCTGGATCTTGAATATTTTCGGTCTGATGATCTTGTCGCTTGCTTCGGCCTGTGCTTACGAGCCGATGTTGCTGCTTTTTCTGGCAATCGGAGTTGCGTCAGTCATTCTGACTGCCGGAGGACTGGTGCTCGGGTCAAGATGGCAAAATCAACAGAGTTTGATCCCCGTTTTTTTGATCACTCTGGCCAGCTTGGGAATGCTGGTCTCGATCGCCGGATTTCACTGGCCGCTGCGACTTAGCTATGCGTGGTCACGATCTTCACTGAACAAAATTGCGAGTGACGTTCGCACGGGATCCCCAATAAAACTCCCTTTGCAAACGGGACTCTTGACCATTCGTCAGGTGGAAATCTCCCCTCACAACATTGTCTGTCTGTGGACGGAACCACACCCCGCAGGGAGCAGAGGGTTTGTGCAGACGGGGCCGATTCAACCCCCATTTAATCTGAGTGCGATGATCAACCTGGATGAGGATTGGCAGTTCATTTCCGAAGATTGAAAAAACGAGAAATGGTTGGGGCATGAGAACGCCACGTGAGGCGTACCAGATTGAGTCATCGGCACGCCTCACGTGGGGGAGTTTTCGCCGCGTCGTCTCGTGCCGAATGAGTGACCTCCTTCGTCGACGGTGCCTTTCAAAAATGGCGAATCCATTCGGCAGCAGGTTTGCGGAACGAGAGCAATTTCCGCGACGATCGTATTTTAAAGTTTGCCGCTTTTGAGGAATTCATGCCGCACCGGTGCGGTCACTCGCTGGCCGCTCGTCGAAACGAAGACTACTTGGCCTGGAATAAATTCCAGTGTCTTGATCGCCTCGAAGCCTGCGGGAACTTTGACGACTCCCTGGATGTAATTCACGGAAGTGGGCTGTGAAGCCTTCAGTTCCAGTGCTGTCGCAACCCCCTCCTGACTCAGGATGTTTTTGTCCGTCGATGCCGCCAGGCCATCGGCGAAGTAGGCCGTGACATCTTCGAGACCCAGGCAGTTGTTACGCCCATTCCAGGGATGTCCGTGACGGCCACGATTTTCGATCCAGAAGACCGTACTGCTTAAAACTGCGGGATCTTTCAACGAGAACCACACAAATCCTTCGTCGACGAATGTGGCGGTCGTCCAGGCGGGACCCCCGGTTTTCTCCCAAGGTTCATTCACCAGCTGAACCAGGTCGGCATATCCTTGCCGTGCTGGTAGCCGAGTGAGATCCGCATCCGGTTCCCCTTTCAGAGCCACCGGAACTTTCGAGAGGGACATCCATTTGGCACCCGGCAGTAACGATTGATACTCCCGCTGTTTCGGGTCGCTGAACAGGCCAGGGTTGGTCATTCCAAAACGAAAGGGACTGGAGGCAATCCGCACTGCTCCTTCTCTTTCGGGCATGGCGAGTGTGGCATGATGGCCGAGTGGAACTCGACCGGCAAACCCTTCGATCGTATTTCGGGAATAGATGACATTCTGCTGGTCGATTAACGACAGCTCTTTGGTGACACGGCCTGAGCGAATCTGGGTCTCGATCGCCATCGAAAGAGTTTGCACATCTCCCGACCGCTTTGTACCGACATATTTCCATTTCGTCCCGACAATTTCCCCATGCGGCGGGTGCTTCTCGTGGGCCACCTCGTCAGCGTTTCCCCCAAAAGGAAGACAGAAGAAATCGCCGCGCAGTGCGACGAGGACTGGAGCTGGCATCGACGAGGGTTTCTCGTCCTGCCAGGGACTGACGTAGTACGGCCTCACCGGTTTGTCAGAATTTCGAAAGAAGGTAACGGGAGCCATGTGACCCCCCAATTCGGTAACCGCCAGTTCGACCTGTTCGGTGGAAATCACAAAACTGGGCTGGGTGTGAATCGTATGCATGTTGGGATCCTCGGCAAAGGACTTCGTCGCCACGAGAAAAATCAGGGAGAGGGAAAAGAGTGTGAACTTACAGAGCGCTTTCATGAAATCAATCCTCAAGGGGTGGGAGCAATCCTCTGTTATGAGCGGAAATCTGTCAAACACATGTTCACAGAGTGATCCTGATTTTACCACTGACTTTGATCGACGCCTGCGACCGCAGTCGGCCGCAGGCGGAGGCGGTGAAAGCGGGTACCGTAAAAAACGATCCTGTAAAAACGAGTCGAGAAAAACTTCAACCATGCGGACTCGCTCGCAAACGAGCTGTGATATGGGATAATCTCACGAGTGGTTGTGAACCGAAAACTCGCCCATAAGGAATTACATGATGAAGCAGACGGATCAAAACTCACCGCGGCGGACTTCAGCGCACAGTCGCAGGAAAACGACTCGACGAGAATTTTTGACCACATCGACGGCGATCGTTGCGAGTACCTTTGCTGCCCCGGCGATTTTACGCGCACGCGGTGTCAGTGAAAAACTGAATATTGCCGTGATCGGTTCGGGCGGGCGTGGGGGAGCGAACCTGGATGCTGTCGCAGGGACAGAAAACATCGTGACGCTCTGCGATGTCAACCAAAACAACCTGGATCGCTCGGGGGTGGCACACCCCAAGGCACGTAAATTTGTTGACTTTCGGCAGGTCTTCGATCGCCCGAATGAGTTTGATGCGGTGATTGTCAGTACCTGTGAGCACACCCATGCTTTTGCCACTCTGGCTGCCCTGCAGCTTGGGAAGCATGTCTATTGCGAAAAACCACTCACTCACAGTGTTTGGGAAGCACGCGTGATTCGCGAAGCCACTGCCAAGGTCAATGTTGCGACGCAGATGGGAATTCAGATCCATTCTGGCAGTAACTATCGACGGGTGGTGGAATTGATTCAGACGGGTGCCATTGGTCCTGTTCGTGAGGCCCATGTCTGGACTTCCCGTGCCTGGGGCTATCAATCCCCCGAAGATGCCAAAAAGTTTGGGGACATTGTTTCCGTTCAGGAACGACCGGTCACCGTCGATCCCGTTCCTGCGGGGCTGGATTGGGATCTTTGGCTCGGTCCTGCCCCGGCACGCCCCTTTCATAACGTCTACTTTCCCGGCCCCAAGTGGTATCGCTGGTGGGAATGGGGGAGTGGCACGATGTCGGATCTAGGGAGTCATTTCAATGACTTGCCGTTCTGGGCATTGAAGTTGCAATCCCCACTCTCGATCGAGGCCAGCGGTCCCGCGCCTCACCCCGACTTGGCCCCCGCTTCGATGCAGGCGAAATATGAATACGGGCCGCGCGGCGACATGCCCGCCGTCAATGTCACCTGGCATCAGGGGGTCAATAAGCCCCGGATCTGGACCGAGAAGGGGATTCCCCAGTGGGAGAATGGCCACCTGTTTATTGGGGATAAGGGGATGCTGTTGGCGGATTACGGACAACTGTTGTTGCTGCCCGAGACACAGTTCCAGGATTTCAAGCGGCCGGCCCCCTTTATCCCCGAGTCACCTGGACAACAGGCGGAATGGGTCCGTGCCTGTAAAACGGATCTGAAAACCACCTGTAATTTTGAGTATTCTGGTTGGCTCACCGAAGCCAATCACTTGGGAAACGTCGCTTATCGGACCGGCAAAAAAATTCTTTGGGATGCCGCAAATCTTCGTTGCACGAACGCCCCGGAGGCCGATCAATTCATTCGACGCGAATATCGCCCCGGCTGGAAACTTGCCTGAGTAACGTCCGGAGCAAAGTCTCGACAGCAGCGTTCGGGCAATTCCATGGAACGCTGCTGTTGATTCGTGCCAAACTGAAAACTGGTTTTCGAATTCTTCCTTCCTAACTTCAATCTCGATCTAATCGGCTGCGGCGGTCGCGCCATTCGCTGGGATGTTCTTTCACGTATTTGGTGAGAAACTCAAAAATGTGGCTGCGGAAATCGGAGTTGTGTGTCACGAGATCCATGCCGCTTTGATTGACAGGGTATTTCCACAGATAGGGAGGTTCTTGCTTCTCTTTCTCTTTTTCCTTGTCCTTTTTCGGGCTGAGCTGTTCAAACATTTTGTTGGCAATCCCGACATCGTGCGAATTTTTATCGGCAACCCCAATCACTATCGGGCGAGCACGACTGCGGGCGGCCATCACTGCCTTGTGGGAGACTAATCCGGGAGTCGAGGGATCTGGTGACACCAGGACCAACGCCTGCACATCCTGACCACGCGGAGTTTTATCCTCGAAAACAGGGCTGTCATCGTAGGGGATTTTTTCCCAATCCAATTCGGCGTACAGCAGCGCCACAGACCCACTGAAATCGCAGCCAACAATTCCGAGTTTATTCACGTTCAGATTCTTTTTCGTGTGCTCGTCCAGCAGAAAATCCTTGACCGCTTCCATGTCAAATCCGACCATCGCCTGGTAATCCGCCTTCTTTAATAATTCGGTTTTTTTTCCGATGAGACTCTCGCCGTGACCACGCAAATCGACCGCGACGACGGCGAAATCCCCCTTCTGCTGCAGGTCCGAGGCGAAATTCTTCCATTGCTGACGCGATCCCTTTTTTCCGTGGAGCAGAATGACCACAGGCGAATCGGCTCCACCGGCCGCTTTATAGTAAGTAATTTTGATTTTCAATTCGTCGCCGGTAATCAGTTCTCGTTCTTCAATCGTTGGCTTCTTACCGGTTTGCGCAGCAAGCTGCGCTGCGGTGATGAGCAACAACACGATTGAGCTCAGGATAAGCCGCGAGGGTCCGCCGATGCGAGATTCGCAGGTGCTTGGCCGGTGATTGACTGAGCGGAAAAAACCAGTACTCATGTGATGCTCCACTTTTTTGAAATCCAGACCCATGTCCCAATCCATCGAACCGCAGTCAGAGCAGGCCGTGTGGTCCTGATCAAACACCCTCTGCTCGACCCAGCCGATTAAATTGAGCGAATCCCTGATACGGATCGGATGATTGCGGTGAATTGACTACGAAACTTGAAACTGTCAGTGTACACAGCACTTAAGTGTACGAGTGTGGAAAACCGAGGTCAATCCGCAGTGATCCTAGACAACTCGATCTGCCCGAAATCAAATCATCCGAGCCTTACATGGCAGTAGCCACATTATCCACAGCGAATTGCCTGACGTTTCTCACCGATTTTGGTTTGCAGGACACCTACGTCGGACAGATGAAGGGGGTCGCGGCGGGGATCAATCCTCGCTTGCAGTTGGTGGATCTGACGCATGAAATTCCTCCCCAACAGGTTCTCCGAGCGGCCTATGTCTGGAATGATGCGCTCGATGCCTTTCCCCCTGAGACCATCCACGTCGCCGTGGTGGACCCTGGAGTTGGCAGCGATCGTCAATTGATTGCCGCAGAAATTGGCCCCTATCGGCTGGTTTGTCCCGATAATGGATTGCTGTCGGTGATTCTCCAGCGAGCGACTGTTCGGCGGGT
>JBIKZJ010000043.1:0-22189 GCA_044354755.1 Schlesneria sp.
TACCGCTTCCAGGGATTGGAACGCTCGTACCGCAACGTGGAAATCAACACTCGCTGAACTTTTGGAAAGTGCCCACTCCAACCCTTCTTGGGGGTTGTTTCCAAGTTGCCGCCCGAGCAGTCTGTTGAAAAACGGGGACTGGGTGCGACCGTAATCAAAAAAACACTTGAATGATACACTGTGCGAGTTGCCTGTCCCTCTTTTTCAACAGATTTTCAACAGACTGCTAGCGACCGAGGCTTTCCACCGGTTCAATCGGCTGGGCTGCTGCAACCGGTTGCTGGCGTGCGGCTGAGCGGCGGCGTTTAATCCCCGGATCGATTTCGTCTTCCTGCTGCTCTCGTCGACGCTCATCCACGGACATTCGCAATCGCTGTTCGTGACGCCAATATCGAAATCCGTAATCCATCAGTCCCATCGCGACGAGGCAGACAGAGAGTTGGATGCACAGTTCTGATATCAGTCTTGCGGCGCGAATCAGCCACCCTCCCGGCTCACTGAACCCCAGTGAAAGAAAATCGAGGGTCCGCTGGCGAACAAACAGAAAACCAACTCCACTCAACACCGAGATTCGTAAGGTTAATTGGCCGATTTCCGCCACTCGTTCCCATGATAATGGTCCGCGAAAACGAAGTCGAGGAATGATCGCACTGGGATTCCACAGCCATCCCGTTTGAGCCAGATTGGCCAAGGCGAAACAAACCACCAGCAGGGAAGCCATGGGGACGAGCATGATCACGAGCATCTTGCCGGTTTGACCCAGCAATTCATTCGCCCCCGCCAGCGTCAGTTGCGATGTTGTGGCTGTGGTCAGTCCTCGCCGCATCATGGCGGCGAGGTCCGTGGCCCATCCTGGGGCAAACCACCAGAAACCGAGACTGGCAACCAATAAACCGAGGGCTGAAGTCAATTCGGCACTGCGAACGACTTCACCACGAGCCCGAGCCTCGCGACGGCGTCGTTCGGTCGGAGGGAGCGTTCGGTTGTCGTCATCCTGACTGAACATACCGCAGAACTACCACAAGCGAGGGGAACTGCAAAACCCGTCATTCCTGCAAAATATCATCGTCAGCTCTGAAACGCTTTGGAAACATCGATCGCATAGTCGGTGTTGAATGCCTCTTCAAACGAAAAGACATCGACAAAGTCAATCAGGCGATCTTCTTCTGTCTTTTTCATTTCGCCCAGATCAATCATTTCGAACACGATCTGACCGACATCGGCGGTACTGGTCATTCCCCAATTGCGAAATACGGCCAAAGCCATCATTCCATAGCGTCGCTGGCCCAGACGGCGGACACCCTCGAGCAACTCACGGGGGAGAATATGTCCCCCTTTTTCCTGTTTCTTATCCCGCCCATAGTCCTCTTGTGCAACGGACAAAGCGTCGTTGATGAATCGGTAGGCGTCGGGATGGAATTTCAATTTTGCGCGTGGCAGCTTCGTAATCGGCATTATTCTTGTCAAATCGAGTTAATGAGCTTTACGGGCGATCCATCGTATCTCTGCAGTTGATCCCAGAACAGACTCTTTATACTCCAGAATTTCAGTTTGATGAAAGCCCGACTGAAATCCCGGCAGACGCAAATGCAAACTCAGCCCTGCCGGGTCCCTTTGAAAATCTTGCGATCCAGGCGGGGAATGAACAAAGTCCAATGAGAACCACTATTCGGGTCATCTTGGATCGCACGCGTAAACTCGTGCAATTTTGCGTCCAGATTATCAATCACATGCAGAATCATCGCCTCGGGAGTCATGGGCAACCGGGGGCTCCCAAACTCGTAAGACCCATGATGACTCAAAATCATGTGCTTCAGACGCCATTCCAATTCTTGCGGAAACGGGTCTTTGGTCAATTCGGTCACACGCTTGATCTTCTCGGTCAGCATCTCGACACCGATCATCAAATGACCGAGCAATTGACCCTCGTCTGTGTAACTGAAGCCTGATGTGCAAGCAAGTTCGCGTGTTTTCCCGATATCGTGCAGGAAGACACCTGCCTGGAGCAACTCGACATCGACATCGGTGTAAACTTCACACATCTTCTCGGCAGACTTCAGTAAAGTCACCATGTGCTCGAGCAACCCACCCGCATAAGCATGATGCGCCTTCACACCCGCTGGAGTTTCTGCCAAGGCCTGCAATAGCGTTTCATCGACCAGAAAACATTCCATCAACGTTCGCAGATGGGTATTTTCGAATCCCAGTAACACACTCCGCATTTGTTCGAGCATCTGGTCGATCTTGACCGACGACACCTGCTCGAAATCGACGGGATCAATACCGGCTGCGGAAATCGTGTCACAGTGGGTGAGGATCAGTTGCAGCGTTCCCTGGAACAGCTGCACCTTGCCACGGGCCCGAACAAACCCGCCACTTTGAATATCCGAACAGGAATCCTCGGAAACGTTCCACATCCGACCGTTAATGACGCCGGTTTTATCGCGGAGATCGACCGAGAGATACAGGGCGGCATTGCGGTTGGCGCGCAATTGTTTTTCCGCGACGAGGAATGCATCGTCGACGATTTCGCCATCCTTAAGATCAGTTACAAAGCGTCGAGACATAAGCAATAGTCCATTCTGAGCGGGAATCTCAAGGTTTTGGCTCTGATTCTAGGACGTGTCGCTCGACCTCACAAGGAACAGTTTTTCAGCGGGGAACCGCCGAAGCCTGCCAGTCTGAAGCCAGCCACCCTATAATGAAACGGATGGCTGAAAAACTCAGCCCCCTCTTTTTTGTTCGAAACGACAAGCGGAACTGTTATGAGCGACTTTGAACTTGAATCTGCCTCGTTGTCTCAATCATCACTCTCGGACGATCTCCCCCCGGTTCAGCCGCCGTCCGCGGGTTTTATTGTGCAGTTGTTTCTTTTCCCCGCCTTGATTGTCATGGGAGTCGTCGCGATCTGGTGGATGTTTGGTTTGATCGCTGCGGGCGAACAGGACTGGCGCAAGCTGCTTCAGGACCTGCAGAGTCAGAATCTCATGGTACGCAATCGAGCGATGTACGGATTGGCTCAAGTCCTCGATCAGGACTCACGCCGTGGTGAACAGGGACAAAATCTGCGGAATAATCGCGAAATCGCTCGGGGTCTGGCGGATCAATTGAGCATTGAATTGAAAAAGAATTCGAACTCGCGTGACAATGTCGCAATTCAAGAATATCTGGCACGTGCTCTGGGAATGATGGACTCGCTCGATTCCATTACCCCCGCCTTGCAAATGGCCCTTGAGCCTCAACGGGATGTCGATATTCGTAAAAGCGCAGTGGTCTCGCTGTCGTTTATCGCGGGACGAGCCAAAGAGCGGGGAGAACCGCTTTCCGATGCGGCAATCATTGATTCGCTCATTCAGTTATCTGCGGATCCGCTCCCCATCCTGCGTCAAAGTTCGGCCTTTGCCCTCGGTCTTTTCCAATCTCCCGAGGCAATCCATCAGCTGGAAGTGTTGTTGGAGAATAGCGATCCGATGACCGCCGTCAACGCCGCCATCGGACTGGCTCGTTCGGGTTCAACCAAAGGATTTCCCGTATTGCGGGATTCACTGATCACCCCTGCTGCCGTCAATACGAAAGCGGCTAATGCCCTAGCGGCCGCCGAAGCAAGTGGCGATCAATTCCGGGTCGCCAAGAATGTGCTGAAAGCGGTGAACGAACTGGCTCCCAAATTCGATCTCTCGCAACGGGATGAATTGATGCCGTTGGTCGAAGAACTGGCGTCCAGGCATCCAGAAATTCGCATTCGCGTCGATGCCGAAGCGGCACTCAACTCGCTGAAACTGGCAGCGAAAACGGTGACTCCTGCCGCACCTTGATGCCCGCACCTTGAAAAGCTTCTTAAAAATCCGAGCCGACCTCGTCCCATGACCTCGTCCCATTCAGTACCGCAAACTGACCGAGAAAATCGCTGTCGGAGCGACACTGAATGGAGGGGTTGATCCGGCGAATTTCGCTTGGCGATCAAAGATGTATCCGGTTCCGGTCAACGCCGAGTATCGACCTGCATCCCAACGCAAACCGTTGGTAATGCGTTGGTCCAGTACCTGGATTCGATCGCTTGATCTCAGATCGGAGTTGATGGCCTGATAGGCCTCAGCGAAGTACTCGTACTGGCCATACACCGAAAAATCGGCCTGCTGCCACTGTACGAGGACACTGTACGAGGAAATAGCTGATCCGCCGCTTCGGAAACAGGGCTCGAATCTCCCTGCGATCTTTCCATTTCATCATATTGTGTCGAATCACAAATTTACCCTACCATGGGAATCGGCCGAGGGAATCGACCGAATTGCCCAGCGATCGTTAAAGTTACGGAGATCGCCTGCACGACTTCACATTTTTCCCGCTGCAAATCGACGCGAATTGTCTCGGATCCGACTTTCTCCTGAAACACGACTTTCCTTTTTCACACTGCTTTGAAGACGCGATTTATGACTAAGCCCGTTCGAACTCGATTTGCCCCCAGTCCCACCGGTTACATGCACATCGGGGGAATGCGTACAGCCCTCTTTGCCTGGCTGTGGGCTCGTCACACTGGGGGAACATTTGTGCTGCGAATCGACGATACCGATCAGGAACGGAATGTCGAGGCGGCGCTGAACCCAATTTTTCGGGCCTTTGAATGGCTCGGCCTGACCTGGGACGAAGGCCCCCAGGTCGGCGGACCATTTGCCCCTTACTATCAGTCACAACGGAGTTCACTGTATCAGGCCGCTGTCGAACGTCTTTTAGCCGAGGGGAAAGCGTTCAAGGATTTCGATCCTCCGGAATTGATTGCCGAGGATCGCAAATTGGCCGAGACTGCCAAGCGGACTTATGTCAATGTCCGCCGCTCACTGGAAATGTCCGCCGTGGAGCGTCAAGAACGAGAAGCGGCTGGCCAACCGTTCGTGGTCCGTTTTTTGATCCCACGTGACCAGAAAATCGCCATTGATGATGCGGTTCGTGGTCATGTGGAATGGGATTGTTCGCTGATGCCTGACCCCGTCATCATGCGGAGCAATGGCTCGGTCCTCTACAACTTTGCCACGGTTGTCGATGATGCCCAGATGCAGATCACCCATGTGATTCGTGCCGAAGAACATCTGGCAAATACCCCCGTGCAAGCCCTGATCCATCAGGGGCTCGGAAATCCCCTGCCGGTTTTCGCTCATATTCCCTTCATCACTGCACCGGGATCGACCAAAAAGCTGAGCAAGCGGGATGTCGAGAAGTTGCGGACCAGCCCACAACTGAAAAAAATGTTCGATCGAGCCGATGACATTTTCCCTCAGTTAGGACTCGGCGATTCGAAGACGCTCAACCCCGTCATGGTCGAATATTATGAACGCCTCGGTTATCTCCCCGCAGGAATCCTGAATGGCTTATCCCGACTCGGCTGGTCCCTCGATGGTTCCACCGAATTTTTGTCCCTGGATGACGTGATTCAAAATTTCACGCTCGAACGAATCGTCAAAGCTTCGGCAGGCTTCGATCCTGAGAAGCTGCAAAGCTACCAGCAGCACTGGATGAACCAACTCCCGCTCGCAGACAAGGTCACCGGTTCGCTTCCCTTCCTGACGCAAGCCAAGCTGGTTCCCGACAAGCCCGACGAATCGACTCGATCACTCGTGGCGAATGTCATTACCGCCGTGGCTGATCGGCTCAGAGTTTTCAGCGACATTTTGGATTACAAAGAGTTTTTCGTAAGTGACGAGGCAATGACCTTTGACGAGAAACCGTTTCAACAACGATTGCGTGATGCGACCGAAGCGGTTGGTCTGCTGAAGACCCTTCGGGACCAACTGGAAACGGTCACGCCGTTCGATGCGCCGACCCTGGACAAACTCGTCCATGAATTTGTGGAACAACAGGGAATCAAGATCGGACAGATCGTTCACGCCCTGCGTGTTGCGGTCACGGGAAAGTCCGTGGGTGTGGGTCTGTTTGACGCCTTGGCGATCTTGGGACGGGAACGAAGTTTGAAGAGAATCGAACGGGCCTTAAATCGAGTTTGAACACATCGAGGTCTCTTACTCTTCTGTCTTCCTTCTGGAAATATCTCTCGTAGAAGTCTTATTAGAGGGGCCTCAAAAATGTGGATTGTTGATTCGCTCAGAACTGGAAGTCAAAATTTGACAGTCACTTGCGATTCACAATCCACAATAAAGAGCTGTTGAAAGTTCGACGATGGCCAGTCGAAAACCGTGTGGAAAACCGGTTCAGTTTGGCCTGCTTATGATCACAGCCCGATCAACAAGCAGGCCGAATGTGGAAAACAGGCAAAGTATTTCCAGACCCTCCACAAGTTATCCACAGTCTGTAACCGTTCACCGCGAAGTGAGGGGGACAGGGACAGTTTTCCCGGCAAAACGTTGAGTGAATGGTTTGAGCGATTTGGCGGATCTTCACTTGGTCGCGGGAAAACTGAGCCAGTCCCCGAGCTGTGAACGGTTATCCACAGTTTTAAAACAGAGTGTTGAAACACCCTCTTCAAGCGCAGTCTTCGCGGGGAAGTTCTTTCAATTGTTGACGAAGTTTTTGCACCTGCTGTCGCAACGAGGGAGCAAGTGGCAACAGTTCGTTCAATTTGGATAAGCTGTGCGAGACCGTGGTATGTGAGCGATCAAAATAGTGCCCGATCTGCTCGAGTGGCCGACCGGTCAATTCACGAGCCAGCCACATGGCACACTGTCGGGGAACTGCGAGGCCATGTTGACGGGATCGTGAGCGAATTTCGTTCGCAGCAACCCCGAACGCAGCAGCGACCTGATCGACGATCGATTCGAACGAGAGTCGTGGAGTCCGAGTTTGTCTGGTCAGCCATTGTTCCAGGTATTTCACGTCGATGGGTGACGGCTGACTGGTTTGCAATTGGGCCAGATCCACCACCACTTGACGAAGTTGATGCGGAGCGACCGGCAACTGTTCCGCTAAAAACTGCGCAGACGCCGCAAACGGTTTGAGGATTGGTAAACGAAACTCTTGAAACCAGTGTTGCAGCAGCCGAACCCGACTCTCAAAACTGAGCGGGGGCAACTTGACGCAGAGTCCTCCATGACAGCGGCTGACGAGTCGTTGATCCAGCGGATCCATTTCCCCAACCGATTTTCTTGACGTGATCAGAATCTGAGTTAACTCTTCCTCCAGTGTTTCCACCAGCATCAGGAATCCCGATTGAAGAGATGGTTCCTGTTCCAGCCAATCGAGATCTTCGCAGACGAGGACCTCGAGGGTTCGGCATTGTTCGAGAAATTCGGCCAGCACCTGGTGTTCGGTCGCCAGCAGCATTCGCTCGCAGAGGTCTTGGACCGAGGTGTAAGCGAAGCGGCATTGAGGCTGACGCCGGGTCAGTTCCGCGATCGTAGTTCGGGTCAGCAGCGATTTGCCCGTCCCTGCAGGTCCGGACAAAACCGTGATCGACCCTGACAATTGGGGGGATCGTGCTGTGTCGAGGCGTGTTAAAGCGGCTCGAGCGAGTCGATTTTCGGGGAGCGACAGATACGTATCGATCCTGTGGAGTGCCACGCGGCTGGAGTTGAGCAACTCATCGAACATCGGGAACCGACCTTATCGGCAGTCATGTTCGCAAGCGTCCGTTTGCAGGGAGTCGTCCATGTCAGCCGAGAAAAATTCCCGGGATTCACTGTATGCTACAACATCGGCATCAACTTGTCCCGTCCAACCGTTCAAGTCGAGTGGAAATGGAAAACCCGGGAATGGAAAATCAGAGTCCCGTTTTTGAATCGCCTCCCACGCCACGCGGTAATCCGTCCGTTTCCGGCCGCCTCCCGCTTTGATATGCTTTGGAAGCAGAACCAGCAATGATTGACGATCTTTTCCGGAACGCAAAAATTTCCAGCCTCAGCAATTGCTCGGAGTTCGCTCGTGAGCAATGCGATGGGGTGTGTGGAGGCCCATTTTCATGATCTACATCGATCCGCATATTCACATGGTTTCCCGGACTACGGATGACTATGAGGCATTGGCGGCGGCGGGGGTTCGGGCGATTATTGAGCCGGCCTTCTGGCAGGGGCAGCCACGGACCGAGGTGGGAAGTTTCAAGGATTATTTTTCGAGCCTCGTTGGGTTCGAGCGGTTTCGTGCGGCCCAGTTCGGGATTCGCCATTACTGCACCATCGGCCTCAATTCCAAAGAAGCGAACAATGAACCACTCGCCGAACAGGTGATGGATCTGCTCCCCCTCTTCGCCACCAAAGAAGGAGTCGTCGCGATTGGTGAGATTGGTTATGACGATCAGACGGCGGTCGAAGAAAAGTTCCTCCGGTTGCAGCTGGAAATCGCCAAAGATGTCGGGCTCCCCGTTCTGATTCATACTCCCCATCGCAACAAAAAGCAGGGGACCTATCGCAGCATGGATGTCATTGCCGAACATGGCATTCCGCCCCATATGGTGATCATCGATCACAATAACGAAGAGACTTATCGTGAGGTGCTTGATCGCGGTTACTGGTGCGGGTTTACGATTTATCCCGGCACCAAGATGGGGAATGCACGTATGGTCGACATTCTCAAGGTGGCGGGTGCCGAACGGGTGATCGTGGATAGCTCGGCAGACTGGGGCAAGTCGGACGTACTGGCGGTCCCCAAGACCGCAAAACTGGCCGAGGAACGGGGGATACCGCTCGAACAGATCGAGATGGCCTGTTACAAGAATGCACTCGCTGCTTATGCCCAGAGTGGACAGTTTCAGGAATCGGACTGGCTGGACCCGCTGCCGATCGATCAGCGGAACCTGTTTCAGGGGAACAGTGTTCTGCGTGGCGGACAGACGCCACGGATCGATGAGCCCGGTTCCGAAAATCTTATTCAGTAACGCGGTCCTGGTTCCGTTTCACCGGGTCGGTCCAACCTGGTGAATGTCTTTCCGGAATTCTAGGGAATTCCGGAAAGACATTGGAGGATACCGAGTTCGGGGACACTGAATATAAAAAAGACACTGAAAACACTGAAGACACTACAAAATCATCAAGACGCGATATCGATTTGAATCAAAAAACGTCTGGCAGAACGGCCCACAGTACTGAACATGTCGCGACAACGCATTCTCTTCGTGACTGGTCGACTCGCCGAACCCTCGCTGCGAGAGCTCTTACCCCCTTTGGCGGAACGGGCGAGTTTCGATTTCGAGGTGGTGGTGCTCGGGATTTCCGTCGCCGCGCTGATGCATGTGGACTGGGTCCGGCGAAAACTGGTTGTTCCCGCTGGAGTGACTCGCGTGATCCTTCCCGGCTGGTGTGGTGGCAATCTGGAATCGCTCGCTACCCATTTTGGTGTTCCCTTTGAAATGGGGCCGAAGGATCTGTTTGACCTTCCCGAATTTTTTGGCCGAGGTGGTCGTACCCCACCCCCGCTGGTCGACTATTCCATCGAGATTCTCGCCGAAATTAATCATGCACCACGGCTTTCCGAGGGGGAACTGCTGCGGCAGGCATTGGCCTACCGGGCTTCCGGGGCGGATCTGATTGATCTGGGGTGTATCCCAGGGGAATCCTGGTCGGGAATCCATCAAGCGGTCAAGCAGTTACGTGGTGAAGGGCTTCGGATCTCGGTCGATAGTTTTAATCGTACTGAAGTCGAGGCCGCAGTGGATGCCGGTGCAGAACTGGTCCTCAGTTGTAACAGCTCGAACGTCGCCTGGGCCTGTCAATTGCCGGTCGAGTTCGTGGTGATCCCGGACGAGACCACCGATCTGGGGTCTTGGGAGCCGACCATCCAGCAGTTAGAGCAGGCGGGACGACGATTTCGTCTGGATCCGATCCTCGAGCCGATCGGGTTTGGCTTTGCCGCTTCGCTTCAGCGATATCAGGAAACGCGGCGACGGTATCCGGAGGCCGCGATGATGATGGGGGTCGGCAACTTGACGGAGATGACCGAAGTCGACAGCAGTGGGGTCAATTTTCTGCTCGCCGCAATCTGTGAAGAGTTGCAGATTCGGTGTGTCCTGACAACGGAAGTGATCAACTGGGGGCGTTCGGCGGTCCGCGAATTCGATTTGGCACGACGGTTGGTGCATCACAGCGTGAAAAACCGGGTCCTCCCCAAGCATCTGGGTGGGCAACTCGTATTATTGAGAGACCCGAAACTTCGCGGCATCAGCGAAGCCGGGCTGAAGCAGCTCGCCAGTCGCTTGACGGACCCAAATTTTCGGATCTTTGCCGAGGGGAACGAGATTCATCTGATGAATCGGGATGGCTACTGGCACGGCCCGGATCCCTATGAAGTTTTCGATCAGATGTTGGCCGAGGCGGGGCCGTTGACGACCGAGCACGCCTTCTATCTGGGGATTGAATTGAGTAAAGCCAAAACGGCACTCACGCTGGGTAAACAATATCTTCAGGACGAAAGCCTCCGCTGGGGCTTTTTGACGATTGAAGAAATCAGCGCTCTCAAGCGTCGTAAACATCGCACCGGAATTTCGGATGTGAGCGAAATGCTGTAGCAGTTTTCAGTTTTCAGTTTATTAAAATTTCTTGTGTTACTCTAAAGATTCTTTGAGATTGGTCTTCAGGTTACTTGGCCGTCACTTTCAGATTCATCCCTTTTGCTCGAGCGTTTTCTTTTAATTGCACAGGAATTTTCCAGTGGGTGGTGCCGACTTTACAGACTCCCCCGTTTCCATCTCGGCAGTATCCGTAGGTGACCGAAAGCAGGTATGTCGCCTGACCTGCTGGCTTCACCGTTGGAATCGAGAAGCTGGCGGTGGTCCCTTTCGAGGTCGCTTCTTGCTTGACGTTGAGCTCACTGGCTGCGACGAGCGACTGATCCCCTTCTGCTTTGAGCTTGTACGAGACTGGTAGTAATTCGTTCAGTTTCATTCCTTCAGGGAAGGTAAAGTCGACCCGAAAGTCGATCTTGGTACCAGCCGCAAGTTCCTGCAGTTCCAGCTCATTGGACTTCACCACTTCGGCCGTCTGGGCCAGCGCGGATTCCGCAGGAAGACGGGGTGATGCAAGTCCGTTGATCGGGAACTCCCGTCCCGTTTTCGTTGCCATATCAATCACCACGATCCGATGATTATTCGTATCCGCGACGTACATTTTTCCCCCGGCAATCGCCAGGCCGGCGGGTTCGGCCAGTTGCAGCGGGTTCAGTTCGGTACCGGCTTTGCCTGTGCCAATCCAGGTGGTGACCTCGCGGGTTTTGAGGTCAACCCGTTTGATCTTGTGGTTATAACTATCTGCAACAAATACCGCAGAATCACCGAGCGCAATTCCCAGCGGATGTTGAAAACGGGCGTCGTCTCCGGTTCCATCGACATCGCCGAATTCAAAGAGACTGCGACCGCGAGGAAGATCGTGTGTCCCCGCCAGGGTGGTCACATCCCCTTTTGGGTTTTCCAGATCGTTTTCCGCCATGGTCGAAATCTTCCGCACGGCGGAACCTTCGCTGTCGACAACGTAGAGCGATTCGCCATCGCTTACAATTCCCGAGGGCTGTGCCAACGCGGATCGTTCCAGTGGGCCGTTGACAATGTCTTCGCGACCCGATCCCGCATACTGACCCAATGTGTTTGAACCAAGTTGATGAGCCCAGATTTGATGGGGGCCTGCCATGGCGATATAGAGGACTCCCTCGACGACCGTCAGGTCCCATGGACTATTCAACGCTGTTTCCATGAGTGGTCCGCCGGGTGTTCGTGTCCGGTTTTGTTCACCGGTCCCGGCGAGTGTCGACACCTGTTTTTTTTCCAGATCGACTATCCGGATCAGATGATTTTCTGTATCCGCGACGTAAAGCTTCTGGCCCAACAGGGCCATCCCCTGCGGATGATCAAACTGGGCTTCATTGAGGGAGCCATCTTTCCGACCGATCGTTCCCGAGCCGATCACGTGTTGCAGTTGGCCATCCAGCGAACAAACCACCAGACGATTGTGGTTGCTATCAGAAATGAACAACCGCCCACCCGCCTCGTCCACCAGCAGTTTGCCCGGAAAACGAAGGGGCGTGTCTTGGACTTTGCTCCGTTCGAGATCGAATCGAACCGGTGTTTCGTCCAGGGTTCCCTTGGATTTGTGATAGGCAATCAGACGGTCGATCACCTTTTCCAGCAGTTCCCGATTCCCTTCGCCCGAAACATAACCGCAGTATTGCCCTTCTGGATCGAGCACTACGAGTGATGGCCAGGAATTCACCCCAAATTTCCGCCAGATGACCATCTCGGCATCATTGACGACGGGATGCTCAATCTCGTATCTCAAAATCGCCTTGCGAATGTTTCCGGTCTCTTTTTCATTGTCAAATTTGGCGGAATGGACACCAATCACCACCAGCTCATTCGGGTATTTTTTTTCCAGAGCGTGCAGGTCAGGCAGAACGTGGATGCAGTTGATGCAGCAGAAGGTCCAGAAATCGACGAGCACAATCTTGCCACGCAGATCCTTGACCGAGATCGGCCCCCCCGTATTGAGCCACTCGACCCCCCCTTCGAGTTCCGGTGCGGGATGGCGGTTCGGGAACGGATTTTCCGCCGCTTCCTCGTCGGCTTTCTCCGTTTTGGTCGCCGGGGCGTCTTGGCCGCAAACGAACCGGGACTGGCTGCCGAGCAGCAGCAGCAGCATGATAAATCGCCAGCCCTTGCCAGCAGCGGTGATCGGGTTCGACGGAACGAAGTTCATTCGCAGCATCTCCACACGGGGCCTGAATCGAATCCTGGCACAACAAATCCCAGCCATCGAAAAATCGCAGTCATCGGAATTGACTGATGGTATCACCCCGCCAATCGCGCCGCCATTCGCAGAGAGTCTCTGTGGCGATCTCTTTGCCGATCGCCGCACGGTTATTGGTCGATCGGGGGCAATTTTCGGATGGGAGCACCGGCGGCGTATCCGTCGCTGGCCCCCTTCACGGCAGGGTTCGATTCGGTCGAGAGCAACACATCGGCCTCGGTCAGACTGGAAAAGGATTTTCCCGGCGACTTCAAAACTTGCAGATTAATCGAGCGGACACCTTCGTTGCTCCCCCAGTGCAGTCTCCACTGTGCGTGATCGAGATTTTGGTTTCCCGTCAATTGAGCCGTCGAGATTTCCAGGAAGGTCTCGATATCATTATAGAAATTGAGGTCCCCCTTCCACGAAAAGGACTGTTGAAAATCCATGAATTCGGCCAGTCCCCGTAGCGAAATCAAGGGTCGACCTGGTCCGCACGAGATGACATTGTTGCGGGCATTCAAGAAGAGGGGTGGCAGTCGTTCTGTGATCCCCCCCATCCCTTCGACGGATAACAGGCTTTGACCGAGCAGGCAGGTGACGTGTTCCAGTTCCAGCGAAATGCTTTCTCGCTCCATTTCCAGTGATTCCATGACGAGTTTCAGCTGCAGCAGGTTCCCATCAACGCCGATCACCGAATCCTTAATTTCAAACCGGGCGGGGACCGGGTCGCGCAACACAATAAAATCACCGACTCCGCGGACAAAACTCTCGGACAATAACAGTTCTGGTGGTACGACCGGCATCCCTGTTTTGCGAACACCCATCCCATCCAGGCCCTGTCCGACGGGAGCTCGTTGCTCGAACAGACAAGCGGACTTGTTATAGGAGTTCTTCAGCGTCAGAGTCACTCCGGTCAATTGCACCTTTTCGGGGCGTTCCAGCGAAAAAAGAGCCCAACGGTCGGTCCCCGCACGATTGGGAACCTCCATGATTACGTCAACGTTGACGAGTTCCAGCAAGCCACCCGCAACGGTGATCATGTGCGGCTGGGCTCCATCCGTGGCCAAATCCCCAGGTGCAAAGCGGATCGTCGGTCGAAAGCCTTCCCCGGCGCGAATAATCAATTTCTTGTTTGGCAATCGAATTGGCCGTTCCGGCTCTCGTAAACCATTGTAGCTCAGCTCGATGATACTCCCATTTTCCGCCGCTTCTGTGCAGGCGGCTTCGAGACTGACATAGGATTTTCCATTCACAATCTGGATCGCGGGTACTGAGGGATCAGGAACCGCCGCAGTCTTATCCGAAAAGGCCGGGACCTCGTTGGTGGTTGAGGGGATGACAATCGGAACCGGTACGGCGCTCGTCGGCCTGGGGTCAGTCGTACTGAATTCATTTTTGAGATTCGAAAAGATCGGCGAGGAATTGACCACTGAGACTTCGGGATTGATCGATCGCTTTGGCGGAGCTTCAGGCTCGGTTCTTGGGACTGTTTTGCGAACAACAGGTTCTGTCACCGCCACATCGGGGGTGAATGGTTCGGGATTGGGAATGAATTCCTTGGTCACCATGGGTGCGGGTGCATAGGGATTCCGGGTCAAACTGGGATAAAACTGGACGCAGGCGACCAGCAGACATAAGGCACAGGTTGTTGCCACCCAGCCAAAATTGCTTTGCCAGAAGGGAGGTTTGAATCGGGTGGCGGTCAGCCAGACCTGACCGTCGATCGGCACCGCTCCGGCCCCCAGACTTCGGGCGACGATCAGCAGATCTCGCAATAAATCACCGGGTGACGCATGCCGGCGGGCGGGAAGGCTGGCCATCATTTTCCGGACAACATGCGAAAGCATCGGCGAAACCCGACGATTCTTGCTCGCGGGATCCGGCGGTTCTTTATCCTGATGGTCGAGCAGTTTTTGTAAGACCGTTCCTTCAGGGTAGGGAGGTTCACCTGTCAGCATGTGATACAGGGTACAGCCGAGCGAATAAATATCGCTGCGAACATCCACGCTATGCGGATCCCGAGCCTGCTCGGGTGAGATATAATCGAAAGTTCCCAGTGTTGTGCCAGGAATCGTAAGTTCGAACGAGGTCCCCAGCGATGTTTTTCTTGCCAAGCCGAGATCGACAAGCTTTGCACGGCCAAACGGTGTGATCAAAACGTTCGAGGGCTTGATATCCCGATGGATTACCCCGGCACTCGATGAGTGATGCAACGCTGCTGTTAACTGGATGGCATAATTCACCGCTTCGGCGGGTTCGAGCCACCCTTTGGAACGAATCAAATCACGCAGATTCTGGCCAGGAACATATTCGTAGGCGATGAAATGCAATCCAGACTCTTCCCCGGAAGAGAACACCCGGGCGATATTGTCATGATCCAGTCGGGCAGCTGCCTGAGCTTCATTTTGGAAACGCTGAACGGACATACTGTCGAGCGCCAACGAAGGGGCCAGCACCTTGAGCGCCACCTCGCGCTTGAGTCGCTCGTCGGAAGCCAGGAAAACGCTTCCCATCCCACCCATCCCGATACGCTTTTGAATCGTAAAGTGACCGATGCTGATGCCGGCAACGTGCTCGGCGTCGTGAGTCGTTGGAAAAAGACGGCCAACCAGATCTTTCTCAAAAATCGCGATCTCAGGCGAAGATCCCGGAGCAGGTCCCCCCCGCGGATTCGTAATCACCGTTTCTGGACCCGAGCCTTTGTCGGAACGCCACCCAAAACCAAAGCCCGAACCCCCGGATAATCCGGAATCAGACATCGGTTGATTCAAACTGCTGGGCATGATCAACGCCAAAGGAAAAGATCGTCAAATATCAGAATCGAATTCGTTCGCAGTGACACGAATAGCGAACAAAAACAAAAGCCGAAAGGGAGAACGAAGTTTCGCGAATGGAAAGGATACGCTGATTGACGCGTTCGCGTTGGAATGACACCACCATTCTGGATGGTTTGGATACCAATGCAAGACGAAATTCCGAATTAGCTCGAAATTGTAAGATTTTTTTCCTTCGCCAATTTGACAGGACCAGACTTTACGGTTTGCCGATCCCGCGGCGAAGCAACTCAGAAACATCGGCTTGGATCGAAATGAGATAATGTTCGATGTTCTGGGTCAGTCCCGCCGAGTACCGATCGCTTTCCACCACTGCTGCGACCGAACTGCGAATGGTGAGATCTGTGACTGGTGGCTGATCGGATGCGGGATCTTGCTGTCGGCTTAACTTTTTAAGTTCATGAACTTTGGGTACAAATCCCTGCTCAAGATGCTCGGCCAGTTCGCGAAGCAAATGCGCGGCATCGCGAAGCTTTTCTCGAGGGGTCAATTGATCAATCGGGGAATTCATGATTCGTTCTTGGCAAACGGACTCGAAAGCGGCCATCGGATCGATTAAACCGTCTCCATACGTCAACCGTCAAGACGGATTCGCGATTCTGGCTGTGGATTTACCTGATTGAAGTGACGATGAAAATTCTTGTTCTCGCTGATATTCATGCAAATTCGTTTGCGCTGGGTGCGATTCGCGAGTCGTTCGATGCCTGTCTTTTTCTGGGAGATCTGGTGGAATATGGGGTTGATCCCATCCCCTGTATCGATTGGATCAAGACTTATGCCACCGCCGCAGTCCGGGGAAATCACGATCATTCCGTGGCTCAGCGAGTCCCCCCTTCGGCAGGGGGCGGGCTCCGGCAGCTGGCGGGGGCAACCCGCCGGTTACATTGGAATCTGCTTCGACCCGCTCATTTCAAATACCTGTCACAGCTCCCCGTTACGCAAAACCTGATTCTGGACGGCTTTCGATTTTATCTGGTTCACGCAACACCGCGCGATCCGATGGATGAATACCTGGCCGCCGATGCCGATGCCTGGCGGGGGCGACTCGAAAATGTGGAAGCCGATTTCATTTGCGCGGGCCACACCCATATCCCATTTCATCTCGATCTGGGACACCGTCAGGTGTTGAATCCTGGGAGCGTTGGCCAGCCTCGCGATGGCGATCCCCGTGCCTCTTACGCCATCATCGAGAATGGACAGGTGCAGTTGAAACGGATCGAGTACGATATTGATGCGACCGTGCGACAACTGCAACAAAGTGGTTTGGAACCAGAGTTGATCGAACTGGCGGCCTCGACCCTCCAGTCCGGAGGCCGTTATCATTCCTGATATCCTGAAAGTGAACAACAAGAAATCCTGCAGGAGAATCGCCAAGTATTCCAACAGCCGTCCCGGATGTCTCGGTGCCAGCCGGTCTGCCGATCCTCCAGGGAAAATGCCAGTGACAGCGGTTTGAACAGGAAGAGAAAATTTTCGTGGTAAGGTCGTTTTAAGGTCGATGTCGATGCGAATCCTGATCGTGGAAGACGAAGAGGCTCTCGCGCTCGGCTTGAAGTTTAACTTCGAGCAGGAAGGGTACGAGGTCCTGCTGGCCCGGGATGGCCACACGGCGCTCAATCTGTTCCAGACCGCTGTGCCGCGTATCGATCTGATCATTCTCGATTTGATGTTGCCTGGAATGAGTGGCTACGAAATCTGTACCGCGATTCGCACTACGAATAAACTGGTACCCGTCATCGTACTCAGTGCCCGAACACTGGTCGAAGATCGAATGCACGCCTTCGATGTCGGGGCCGATCAGTATATCACAAAACCGTTTGCACTCCCGGAACTCCTCAACCGCGTCAAGAATCTTTTAGAGCGCTATCGTACGATTCTGACCGACGCCGGGTCTGTCAGTTCGTCCAACGATCTGGCGACAATCGAAATCTACCAGTTCGGTGAAGTCCGAGTCGACTTTCATGCCTTTGAAGTCGATGTCGGTGAGAAAAAGTACAGCCTGACCACACTTGAAATGCAGCTGCTGCGTTACTTCATTGAACACGAAGGAGAGGTCCTTTCCAGACATCGGATTCTGGAAGAAGTTTGGGATCAATCGGCAGATGTGACGACCCGAACCATCGATAACTTTGTGCTTCGTTTGCGAAAAATCCTGGAACCCGATCCGACCCGACCCAAGTCGATTCTCTCGGTACGGGGGACGGGGTATCGATTTCTGGGCAACAAGTCTGCCGCGGGTGATGGATGAGATACCCCCTAACCGCCCCCAGAACCCTGATTTTTCCGATGGAGATGAACAGCTGATGAGCTTTTTGAGATGTCCGGAGTGCGGATCCCCCTTCGTTTGCCTCGACAACCAGGTCAACTGTTCGGGTTGTGGAAAGTCGTTTCCTGTGATGGCTGGGATTCCACGATTCACGACAGATCAGCATCTCGCCAGCTTTGGTCGTCAGTGGAATCAGTATGAAGTTGCCCATGATGACGAAGACCGTGCGACCTTTCAGGCAAAAACGGGGACCCGACTCGCTGACCTGCGCGGACTGAGGGTGCTCGATGCCGGCTGTGGAGGTGGGCGTTACAGTAAAGTCTGTGGTGAGGCAGGAGCCGAAGTGGTGGGCGCTGACCACAGTATCGCTGTCACCAAAGCCAAACAATTATGTTGTGAACTCCCCCAAGTCCAATTGATCCAAGCCGATCTCAAGCGATTGCCACTCGAACCCGCTTCGTTTGATTTTGTCTTTTCCATCGGAGTCATGCACCATGATGAAAATACTCGCTCGGTCTTCGATGCCGTGGCCCGGATGGTGAAACCAGGGGGACGCTACTCGGTCTGGCTCTATCGTCGCAATCAGTGGTGGCAAGAATCGATCAATTCTGCCATCCGACGGCGGACAACCCAAATGGACCCTGAAAAACTGGAACGCTGGTGTGAATGGGGTGGCTGGCTGGGTGGCCTGCCGATCATCAACAAGACGCTGAATAAAGTCGTGAATTTCAGTGCTCATCCCAACCGGGAAAACCGGGTTTGCGATACGTTTGACTGGTTCGCCCCCCAGTACCAGTACCACCATACCGTCGCGGAACTGCAGTCCTGGTTCAAGGAGGCGGGTTTTGACCAGTTACAAGTGCTCCCCCCAGAAAAAACGGGGCTTGTTTACCGCTGGGTTTACGAACAGAATCTATTGATTGGGAGCGGCGTCAATCTCACCGGGATTCGACGCTGAAATTCCAGGCCCGTTTGATTCCTCTTCCGTTTTTGATAACAAAACCGGCTCGTCTCTAACGGTCATCGCGCGCCAACGTCCGCAGCAGGCTTTCCTATCCAGATGAAAAAACAATTTTCACGGTCCTGTGACTCGCGAAATCGTCTCAATGAACGTAACTAGCGGACAGAACAGCGACTACCTAATCTGTGCGGTATTCGAATGTTTGATGCTTTTCACGAAGTTTGGGATCCGTCATGCAGACACCCCCGTCAGAACCTGCAAATCAACTTTGGCTCTTGCCGTTTCTCTTGCTGGGGGTCGCCGTATCGCTGCTGGCAGCGTTCTGGTTCACCCTGCGACCAATGCTCGATCAGGGGCCGGGAGTCAATCCCCCCCCGCCAGTCAGGAAGTTATCGCGGGAAGAAACCCTGCTGTTGATCGAGCAAAAAAATCACGCGATCGGTCATCTGGAAAATCTCGAATTTGCCGCAGCAGACCAGCAACTGACCAATATCATTCGTCTGGTTCCAGCCGACCCCTTCGGTCCCAGGAATTTGGCAATCTGCCGACAACTGGCTCTTGATAAACTTGACAAAAATCGCGATCCCACAAACTTTCAGCAGATGGCCGCTCGGGCCAAAGAATCCATTGAGTTAGCAAAAGCCTGCGAGCCCGAGTCCTTCATCCCGCATGTCATTGCTGCGCGCGTCGCCTTGAAGCAAGAGCAAACGGATGCGGCCCTGAATGACCTGCGTGAGGCGGTGAGGTTGAATCCGCAGTCGGTCGGAGCGAGCTATGATCTGTTCTCGCTGCTGCAGACAATACCGGGTGACGCCGCAGCAGAGGAAAGCTTTCGGGCACTACAGAGCGTTTTTCAGCGGGAGCCCAACAATCTGTTCGTCATCAAAGACTGGCTCCCATTGATGGCCCAGCGACGTGAATCCGAATTTGCTGCGACACTGAAGCAAGTTCAGGAAACGATTGCACCGTTTGTCGAGACGATCAAAGTCAATACGCGAGTCGATCTGAACGAAATCATCGACAAGGGACTTGCCGCCACCCAGGAAGGAAACTGGCAAGTCGCTCAACGCTCGACAACGATCATCAAAAATCTGATCATCGCCGAAGCGGCCCGTGATAAGCGATTTGTCATGCTGGATTCGCTGGAATATGTGCTTCCCGATTTTGGACAAGAATTCCGCTCGCGGTCAGATCTTCCTTCCTCCGGGGAAACCCGATCAAATCCGGTGCATTTCCTCCCCCCCCACGATTTCGTCAACTGGCCGCAGTTCAACGGGGGGCGTCAGGTCAGCGCCGTCGATTTTGATCTGAATGGACAACTCGACCTGCTCGTACTCCAGCCGGACTTCGTCACGGTCTGGGGTCATGAGCGACAAAATCCGTCCTGGGACCCCCTCGCACGGATCGAGACCAGCGGTTCCTATGCCAGTGCAATCGTCTGTGATCTGGATGATGATATCGATCAAGAGCTCAAATCCATTCCTGGAATGGGGCAACCGGCGGATGCGCTGCGTCATGAAGCGTTTATGCAAGGACTGTGTCATACCGCGGATCCGGATCTCATTTTGTTTGGGCCTGCCGGCTTGAAACTGATCGAGAACCGCAAAGAGCCCAAATCCGAGGCTCGCACGTTCGTGGCCAGATCGGGGGGTGCCGCGTTTGATGAAGTGCGTGATATTCAAGCCGCTGCCGTTGCGGACCTTGATAACGATGGCGACCTCGACCTGATCGTTTCGACACCCAAAGGCTTACGGCTCTTTTCGAATCGCGGGAATCTCTCGTTCGAAGAGATCACCCCCCGTTCGATGCTCCCTGCCCCCGACGTTCTCGTCACCGCCTTGGCGATTGTTGATTGGGACCACGATTCGGATATCGATGTGCTGGTCGCCACAACCGCCGGAGTCGGATGGCTGGAAAATGTTCGACACGGGCGGCTTCGTTATCGTCCGATCGAAGAATTGGCCCCGTTGCAAGGGGCGACCTCACTGCAAGCGGGTGATTTTGACGGGAATACCTCATGGGACCTGATTGCGGCAGGTCCAAGTGATGCCCGATTGGTGCTGACGCAACGAACCCCCGGTGGGATGGTCTCGACGTATGAAATCACGATGCTGGCAGAGGGGACTTTCCAATCGGCTCATGTCGGAGATTTTGACAATGACAGTGCCTCAGACGTGCTGTTGCTCGGTACGTCTGGTGCCTCATTGCGGATGGGTGATGGTCAGGGGCTGTTTTCACCCACCCCCATTATGGTTGCTGACGGACTCAAGGGGACCGAATCGATTACCGTGGCAGACTTTGATCGGGATGGTGATCTGGATCTGTTCACAACGAATCAAGACGATTGGGCGTTCTTGTCGAGTCAATGTCGGGAATCGGATAATCCCAATAATCAGTATCTGGAAATTCAGTTGCTGGGCTACACGGTCAAACCGGGCGAACAGAATTCGGACAAACGAACAAACCATATTAATCTGGGTGGTATGCTCGAATTGAAATCCGGCCAGCGTTACCAAGCGAAAGTGGTCACCGAACCCCTGACCCATTTTGGCCTGGGGGCTCAGCAGCATGCCGATGTCGTGCGAATTCTTTGGACCAACGGGATCCCGACCAACGTGGTGGACCCGGTACCTGACGAGCCGATTTGTATCGAACAAAAGCTGAATGGCTCGTGCCCCTATCTTTACACTTGGGACGGTGAGCGATTCGTGTTTGTCACGGACCTCTTGTGGAATGCGCCGCTGGGGCTCAAATTTGCCGAATCGATTGTCGCCCCGTGGCGCGAATGGGAATACATCAAAATTGATGGTCGACAGCTTAAGGAGGCGAATCACGAATACCAACTGCGGGTGACGGCCGAGTTGTGGGAGGCAGAATACTTCGATCAGTTCAAGCTTTTTGCCATCGACCACCCGGCGGGAACCGACATTTTCACTAATGAAAAGGTTGGGCCTGCCACGATCGCGGCACCACAGATTCACACGGTCCAAAACCCACGCGTACCGGTTGCAGCAACCGATACGCGTGGTCGTGATGTACTCGGCCAGATCCTCAGCCGCGATCAGGTTTATACCAAGACCTTTGACATCAAGCGGGCGCAAGGGTTCACCGAAGAGCACCATCTGGAGCTCGATCTGGGGCCGTTTCCTGCGACGCAAAAAGTCATGCTGTATTTAACCGGCTGGATGTATCCCGGAAGTACGTCACTCAGTGTGCAGTTATCGCAGAATCCGGATCTCCCCAAACCCCGTCCACCCGCCTTGTCTGTACCCGATGCGGAAGGCGAATGGCGCGAAGTTCGGCCATTCATGGGCTTTCCAGGAGGCAAGACCAAGACGATTGCGGTCGATCTGTCTAATCTCTTTTCCGGTGACGATCATCGGCTACGAATTGTTTCGACGATGGAACTCTATTGGGATTCCGTCTTTTTCACCGTGGATGATGCCCCCGTCGAAGTCCGTGAAACGGAATTAACCCT
>JBIKZJ010000044.1:0-22179 GCA_044354755.1 Schlesneria sp.
CTGGAAAGTTTAAGCGGTTGGTCAACCTGAATTTTCAGTTTGTGCAAGATGATCAGAAAATTAACGCCAAGACGCCAAGTCGCAGAGACGCCAGGAAGGCGGAAAGGCAAATTTGAATCTGCTTTTCGTTTTCCTAGCGTCCCCGCGTCTTGGCGCCCTTGCGTTCAAATCGACTTGCTGGCATTTTCACCGTATGACACCAGCGATTTCCATCGCTTCACATGCCAGGTCAAGGAAATCGCCAGTCCCCGTACTTAAGGGAGGTTGCTGTTCGTAAAGGTCCCAACTGTGCTGGAAGTGGCGGTGAAAATGTCGGTTCCGGCTCCCCCATCGACCTTGAGATTATCAATGTTAGAAAGCGTCACCGCCCCTTTATCAGCCCCAGCGCCCAAATTGATGTCCGTTACGGACGAGTTAACCCCGATGATCGCGATGGCGTCATCTCCCGCCTTGAGGTCCGCGTTTAACACCAACTTACCCGTATGCGAAAACGTGGCGGAAGGGGCTGATACCGGTTTGCCACCCGCTCCCGTCACACTAATGCTCGTCCCATTCGCCCCTTCGACCTTCAAGACTCCCGCCTGAGAGCTGACGGTGAGTGAATTTGCATTGGCATCTCCGGTCAAGGTCAGGGTTTTCGAACTGGAATTATAGGCGGCGATCACGGTGGAAGGGACGTTGACTGGAGCGAGCGTGAAGTTGCCGGTGATGACATAAGTTCCCAGGCTGCTGTAGTCGGTGTAGCCAGTTCCCAGGGGATCCCCTTTGCCGACGCCATCGATCTTGACGTAGTAAGTCCCCGGATTCAGGTTTTGGCTGATCGAAGCGGTCAATTGATCCACAGGATTACTGCTGGTAATCAGGGTTCCGCTGCTGGAATAGAGATCCATCTGGATGTCCAGCATGGTATTGATGGAGCCACCGACCGCATTCAATGTCAACGAGCCGGTTCCGGCGACGATTTTGAACCAGTCAGAATCGGTTCGCTGGGTGATCACCCCTTTTTGATTGACGGTAAAGGCATTGATGTTGATTCCCGTACCGCGCGTCCCATTGATGGTGTTAGCTCCGGTTCTATCATTCACGGCATCGTCAGGAAGGTAGCTAAAACCGTTTCTGGTTGTAATGATGACCAGATCATCTTGCCGCTCGTTGGCATTAGCATACTCACCCCTGCTCCATTGGACGAGATTTCGATCATAGCCGACTCCCATGTGGGGAGCCCAACCAGTCGGTCCGGAACCATGTCCATAGTAATAGCCTTCCGCAGGAGTCGTCCGGCCGTCATGAATCAGGCCGAGCGTGTGCCCCACCTCATGGATAGACGCATCCGCCATATACTTGGCGTTATTAGCCAAACCCGCAGGGAAAATAAAGCAAGGGGTGTCGCTATTCCACGAAAAACTACTGATGAACGCGACTCCCCCGGCGCCCGGCGCTGGGGAAGGGTTTGATTCGCCAGCGCAAACACGCATTCCCCAGCGTACGTCCGATCCACCGGAATTGCTCAGGTCGCCGGCAGGAGGATTTTCGGTTGTGACATCCACATTAAATGGCGAAAAGCATTCCGCAACCCGCTGCCAAACTTCTTGAATTAACGTCAATTCTGCATTCGAAAAACTCGGATTCGCATCCAGGCTGAATGGTCTGGTGACAATCGTCGCCCCCCAAGCCGTTCCACTCGTGGTGTGGCCATCAAAGTCCAGATAAATCGTCTTGGTCGCTGTGGGATTGCTGTGGAGCGTAAAGGTATTCTCCAGCGACGTGACCGGGGCGAACGCAGGAGAAGCCTGCGCTGGAATTTGTCTGAACTGGTTGGGCTTCACCGCCGGCGAAGTCAGCTTGACTGGCGATTGCTGTGCTTCGACTGTGCGGGTTTGATCCGCGGCGAGGGCGCTGCACAGCGCTAGGCAGACCAGCGCGAAACGTCGCTGGAAACGCAGAGAATCTTGATTGGGACGGAATCGATCGTCGGAATGCCTCATCAGCGTGACCTCTTTCATTGGGGGAAACTGTGGCCGAGCCATCAGGGTAAGGTTAATTGGTTAAAAGTTCAGATCGTACTGGAAATGAGCGAGACAATGTCGGTTCCCGAGCCACCATCAACGGTCCTTGTGACGAGATTACAGAGCGAGAATGCGACTTTGTCGGCTCCCGGACCTAAATTCACATTCGTCGTCGATGAATCAATCCCGACCAAAGCCAGCGAATCATCACCGTCTCCCAAATTGCGATTCAGTATCCGTTGGCCGGTGTGATTGACTGTGACCGAGTTTATGTGATTGAGTGTTGTATCGCTGGCCCCTTCGAATTTCAGCAGACCCGGTTGCACACTGACTGTCAGTGAATTTCCGCTGGTGTCCCCGGTTAAGGTTTCCCCCGTTAATGTCAGAGTCTTGGTTCCCGCATCATCCGCAGCAGTCACATTACCGGGGCTGTTCAGGGTGAAGGGCCAGTTTGTCCAGACACCTGCCGCTGCAACAGAAGTCTGCATGGCCAGAAACTGGGCAAGCAACATCACGCACAGCGAACAGTACATCATGGCACGACTCCTGGAGTTTGGAGCGAACAATCAAAATCGTAAACATAAAAAAAGTCACCGCAAAGCCCCCGACCGGCGGGGTTCTTGCGAATGTGTCATACTACGATGGATATTCTAATTGTGATGGTGTGCCCTGCAACATTGCAACAAGATTTTTGCAAGATCGCCAGGCAGGAAAATGACACGTCTCTCGGCCACTTGACTTCCGCAGGACACCCTGGATTCAACGGAAATTTGACACGATCATCCATTATTTCGGTCAATTGCCAGAACCCCCTCAAGGAGGATTAGGCTGAAGTGCAGGTTGATTCCAAATGAAAATATCGGGACGCGGGGTGGGTAATCCACCCCAAATGTTCCGATTCTGCGGATGCGATCGAGTGGATCGTTTGCGCCGATCTGCGCGCCAAGGATTTCCGTCGCGGACACACGATTTGCCTGGTGTCGACTCCCCCTGGCTTGAGCAAACTCCACCGGCCCCGACACTTGGTTTCCGAGAAAAGAAGCGGACGGCGTGGCATTCCGATCGTGCGGATTTCTCAGGCCGTGCGGCAGCCGATGGTGAGCAGGACGTTTGCCCACAGATGCTGATCCGCCGTTTGAATCGTCAGGACATGATCCCGCGAAGCGACGGCGTCGTAAAAAGCCCATTTGTCAATCGGCGTCAGTTTCAGGGACAGTTCGGATGACGCGACAATGCGGCGATAGTCAGCCCAAACAAGAGGATCGCCGTGGTGTGCGTAGGGATCATCCGCAGGGATCCCCATCGTGTTGATGGCGTCGACCGGAATTGCTGTCAGCAACGTTTCCAGCACTTGGGAGACCGTCACAACGCCAGGAGCCAGATTCAGACTCACCAATCGGGCATTGGGGCCCAGCGTCGTCGATGCGGGGTAGTTTCCATCGGCGATCAACACCTTGGCATGATGCCCGGCACGGGCCAGAATCTCCGAGATTTCGGGATGAAGCAAGCGGTGCTTTAACATGACGTTTGTCTTTCTGGCAATGCGGGTGAGGAAATCAGTTTCGATAATACTCCAATCTAAAGTCTCGCTGGAGTCATTCCGAGTCAGGGATTGAAGCACGAATTCGATCCGGATGGGAGTCTCACCCCCGCAATTCGGTACGGATCCCCAATTCCCGCTGGACCTCCGCAAAGCACTTCACCGCAAATTCCAGGTCCGCACGCGAGTGTGCGGCGGAAACCTGGGTCCGAATACGCGCTTTTCCCAGCGGAACCACCGGATAGCTGAAGCCCACCACATAAACCCCCTTGGCCAGCATCGCCTCGGCAAATTTCGCCGCCAGCGCCGCGTCTCCCAGCATGATCGGGGTGATCGGATGCGTGCCGGCGGTAATCGCAAACCCTTGCTCAGTCAAGGCGTTCCGGAAATACTGGGTGTTCGCCGCCAAGGTATCGCGCAGCTCGGTCGATCGGCTTAACAAATCCAGTGCGGCCACCGATCCCGCCGCAATCACCGGGGCGAGCGTATTGGAGAAGAGATAAGGGCGCGAGCGTTGCCTGAGGTACTCGACCACCTCTTTGCGGCCACTGGTATATCCACCACTGGCCCCACCCAAGGCTTTGCCGAGTGTCCCGGTCATGATATCGATCCGCCCCATCACCCCCTGCAGTTCATGAGTTCCCCGACCCGTCGGACCGGTAAATCCAACGGCGTGCGAATCGTCGACCATCACCGAGGCCTGATACTTGTCGGCCAGATCGCAAATGGCCGGCAGGTTGGCATACGTACCGTCCATGGAAAAAACACCATCCGTCGCGATCAGTTTGAATCGTACTTTTGCCGCGACCGCCTCGTTCAACCGGGCTTCCAGATCGGCCATATCGTTGTTTTTGTAGCGGAATCGCTGCGCCTTACAGAGGCGAATCCCATCAATAATACTGGCATGATTCAGTTCATCCGAGATCACGGCATCTTCGGCACCGAGCAGTGTCTCGAACAAACCTCCGTTCGCATCGAAACACGAGCTATACAAAATGGTCTCTTCCATCCCCAGGAACGCCGACAGCCGACTTTCCAGTTGCTGATGGATCCCCTGTGTTCCGCAGATGAACCTGACCGAGGCGAGTCCATATCCCCATTCATCGAGACCCCGATGGGCTGCGGCACGGATTTCCGGGTGCTGCGCGAGACCCAGATAGTTATTCGCACACAGGTTCAGCACCGGCTTTCCGTCTGCGACACGGACAAACGTCCCTTGGGGAGTCGACAAGATCCGCTCACGCTTGTACGTCCCCGCGTGACGAATCTCTTCCAGTTGTTGGGCCAGGTGTGCTCGCAAGGTTTCGCTCATGGTAGTCGGCTCACGCAATCCATCAGGGCAACAGAGAACAGAGAGTGCAACAGAGGGCAGATCATTCACCGGCGTTTGGCAATTTGGGCTGTGCGGAGCAATCGTAATGGCGAGTCAGGTTTTGAGGAACTGGCCAGATACAGTTCAATCGATCCGAGTTCGCCGCCAAGGACTGAGTGGGGGATCAGGAACTGGAAGCCGTGTTCGCTCCCCTCGATCCAACAGGTCTTACTCGTATCCCGCACAATTCCATCGATGACGAGGATGACCTCTGCGGGGATTTCCGGCAAGTCTCGCGCCTCGATCGAACCCGTCACCAGGCGCGGTTCCAGGACGATGTCGACCTTGACCTCGCTTTCTTTCAGGGGGAGATGCAGTTCAAATTGTGCGCCCGCAATCGAAGGCTCTTCGATCACAAATTGAGTGATCGGACGACCATGCCAATCGGGATGACTCGACATCGCCACGGGGGGGAAATCCAGCGCAGCGCGGCCAAACTGTTCAAACTGGCGCTGAATCGCCGCCTGACGTTGCGGGAAATCGGGTTCGAGGATCGTCATGGTTTTTTCAAAATAGATCGTTTTTCTCCCCCGCCGAATCTCTGCAGAGAGGGGAATTCCGTCGACCGCTTCAGAAAGCTTTATCCCCAGGACTTCGGCAATGGTGGGATATAAGTCAATCGATTCGACATTGCGATCATCGATCGAGCCTACGGTTTGCCCTGGATATTTGACGAACAAAGGGACACTGAAAATCTCGGCCCCATTCAGAGCGTCAGGAAGTCGTCGGGAATGCCCCGGACGGAACGAGACTCCATGATCCGCCGTGACAATCAGCAAACAGCGGTCGAAAAGTCCGGTGACCTCGAGCCGATCCAGTAACTGGCCGACAAAATGGTCAACCGCTCCGACTTGGAGTCGGTAACGGAATTCGTTGCGGAGCACCGCTGCGGGGTCTTGGTCCCAGTCTTCACCCAATTCGCCCCGTGCGGCCGAGGGTCGGCCCGGTGCGGCGAATTCCGATTGATACTGCTCACCCGAAGGGAGAAGCACCCAGGGATAATGCGGGAATACGGTATGAAAAAAACAGAACAACGGTTTGTCGGTTGGTTGCAGGCATTTCAGGAAGTGTTGCTGTTGCGGTACTCGATATTCCGTTCCGGGGTAATGAAACATCCCTGTCGGTTCGCCGCTGAAATACTCCCAGCCAACCCTGGACTTAATGGGGATACCAAACCAAGGTTTGGGAATGATCGGAAACCAGACAGGTGTGTCCGTCGTGAAAATCAGTCTCGGATAGACCGCCGCGAGTGTCTGTAGCAGTTCGATCGACTTAATTAAAGGGAAACGCTCGGGAAGGGACTGATGGTTGAGCGTCGCCGGACCAAGTCGTGATACCGGTTCAAACACCGCCATTTCAAAGTTTTGCGAGGCTTCCACTCGTTCGAGCAGATTGCCAGGGTAGTCTGCGGCGAGTGGCGATCGGGAAGTCGCCGGATACTGACCTGATAAGATCGCCGGGACCGCGATATCTGTTCGAGGGCTCACCGTCGTTGCATTCCGATACCAGGTCGAATGCTTGGCGAGGCGGGCGAATTGCGGAAATCGGGACTCATCCATTTCCCCTCGTTCATTCATCAGGGTAATCCCACTGAATTCATCGAAAACAATCAGCACCACGGGAATCGGGTTTTGTACTTCCGCTTGCTCGCGCATCGATTCCTGCATCGCAAAAAACCGCTGGTAATTCCAGAGGAAATGGACTGGAAAAATCACCAACCCCAGCGAAGCGACGGTTAACCACACGCGTACCCCCGCGAGATGCTGATAGAGAGCGACCAGTCCCCAAGAGCAGGGAATCACGAACGCAATAATCATTAACCCTGAACTTCCTTGTGTCGCGGCCCACCACTGCGTGGCATAAGGCCGGATTAGCGACAACAGCAACAGCGCGGTCAGCACCACCAACACCGAATCGCTTCCCCAACCCTGAATCCGCAGGGACCAAAAACGGACGAATCGATCCAGCACGACACAACTCAGCGGCACCAGGAGAAATAGGATCATCAGCAGCAGGCTGATTTCAATCAGGCCAAATTTTTGATCGTGAAGATAGACCGCCTGCCCCGACAGCGCCGTCAGAATCGGCTGCCCGATGGCAAAGGCACATAAGGTGAAAAGATGCAGAATTCGTGCAGGGTTTTTCTGTGTGGTGATTTCTGATCCCATCGTCAATCATCCCTTCCCCTGCGTTCCCGATTCCTACCACTGCTGTCACGTCAGAGTTATCGACCCGCGTTACCCCCCGTGAATTCGAGTTTCAGACCCCGTCAGCGGATTTCGATTTCCCTTGCGGAATGGCGTGAAAGAGCGTTCGCTCACCCGAAGGAAGCGACACTTGCCGCACAATCTGAAACGATTTCTGCAGTTCCTGAACCAGGTGTTCCAGCGAATAATCTGCGTATTGGTCCCGCTTATTCCTTAAAAGCCCCTTGACCATCGCGTCCCGTTTTGACGGAAATTCCAGCAGCAGTTCGCCCCCCAGGCTTGCCAGCCAGCCCACCACATCGGGAAGTGGAATGTTCGCGGCGAGCACCAGATGGTGAATCAGACCCAGGCACAACACGAGATCGGGCGCTCCTCGCTCTTCCAACCGTCGCCGTTCCTGACCACGCCACCCCTGTCCGGGCGAGGGATTTGCCAAGTCCATACACAGCGGCAGGATCACTCGTTGCTCAGGTTCCAGCGACTTGCACAGACGCTCGATGCATCCATGATCCTGATCAAGAGCGACAACCGTCGTCGCAGATTCGCTGGCAATTCGCGAAAATCGACCATCATTGCAGCCCAGATCCCAAACCCGTGTTCGTCGGTGGGTTTGACAAACCTCGCGAACAAAGTCGCTTTTTGCCTGCAAATCCTCGGCAACATGCGGAAGGGATTCGTCGTAATTTGCCCATTGTGTTGTTGCCCATTGTGTTGCTGCGGGGTTCCATTCGAGTCGCTCAACCAGCCGCGTCAACTTTTTCAGCATCTGTTGAATCATTTGGGATTGAAACCCACTCGATTTCAAATCCGTCACGGTACTGGTCGAAACCTGTTGTGCGTTCCGTTCCAGTGCCGCGTGCAGCCAACCGTTGGTGAAAACTCCTGGCCGAAACAGATCGCGCCAGCGGATCCATTGCAAAAACTGTTTGGCCGGAATTCCTTCCAGTTGGGCTCGCAACACCGATTGAAAATGAATCCCCCGGTAAGCTTGCAGCAGCAGCGGAAACAGCATCAACTCACAAAATTGACGGTAAGCCAGCCAAGGTTCGTTCGGAACCAGCGGAATAAACGAACCAATATCGATGAAGACCGGCTGAGTTCCCCGAAACTGAATGTTGTACGGGGTCGAGTCCTTTAGCATAACCTGATGAGTCATCGCTTCGGCAAGCAAATCCAGCTGTAGCAGCGTCGCCCGCTTCAGCAGGGCAAACGGCCATTCATACGGATAGCTGATGAACGGGATTCGCTCATGCTTCAGCACCCCCGTTACCTCTGCAGGAAAAAGGAATCTTCGGGTTTCCGAATCAGAAAGCTCGGTGGTCGGGATAATCTGCCCGGTGCTCATGCGTCGCTGGAAGAAGTCCTGACAAGAAACACGCTTCCAAGCTTCACTGGACTCTTGATTGAGTGTGCGATAGATCGCCTGCTCAGACTCGAAGACCCGGGCGGAACGATCACGGAATGAACCGACATCAAACTTCACTGGGGACGCGACTGGGGACATGACTGGGGCCATGACTGTGCTCGTAGCAGGAGCTGGATTCCCTGCAATCACCGCACTTGAGTCGATTGCTTGGACCAAAATTGCATCCATAAATAACGACCGATCACAACGATACCTCCAGCGCCACCCACAAACGCCTGCAATAACAGGCTTCCGGCACTCGGATCAAAATAAGCAAATAGACTCGACATACGAATTTCCTGTAAAGTGAGAGGCGAAATCAAAAGGAATCACGCCGATCCACTTGTTCTTGCCCGTAATTCATCCCATCAGACTCTTCAGCTGTAGCAGCAGCGAGACGCATATCAGGGTTGATTGATTGATTGATTTCTTGTATTCCACCAATTTTTTGGTTCCGTCGTACTGTACGGCAGATATTAGCCGCTTAACCTTAAAGGAACATGGAAGACGATGAATTTCATGGGGATTTCATGCAGAATAGGAATCCCGCAACGTTGGTATGTAACCGTTGATATGAATCGAGCCTTTTTTCGTGCAGAGAATTGATTGTGAAAGATCCGAAATGTCGACTTCAGAGGGAGCTGGTTTAATGAATTGTGAATGAATGAACCATTGACGCGGAATTGCGGGCAATACATCACTTCCGCTGCTGCCGAATAAATTAAGGATTCGTCATTCATCGGGCGGCTGATGAGTAACAGCGTGGCAGCTTGGTTTATGGCTTGAATTGTCTGGGATTGATTGCGGTTTGCGTATCGAAGCGCAAATCTGCCTCTGTTGAATTTGATCGCTTGGCAATTCCCGTCAAACTCAATCGCAATTGATTTCGATGCTGGGGTGACGAATGGTTTGAGATCAGCGACAATGGGTGTGCGGTGGTGGTGAACTCAACACCGGAGGATTGCCGAATATCGCACCGGCATTTGATGGATTTTCCGCGAGCGGTTGATCAACTCGCGCTGTTCAGAGGGTTTTTTTTTGGCACGAACTTGGCTTGCGCAATGGAACCCGTTTGCCTGGATTCAACGCTGGTTTACCATCGCAGCGTTTTTCTGGTTAGCGGGAACGACGTTTCTGCTGGTTCTCGCACTCACCCGCGAAGAGGCCAAAGTCTCGACGTTTTTTGCCCTCTATCTATTGCTGACGGTTTCCTGCAGTACCATGGCATTCGTGCTCTATGGGGTCGACAAACGTCGAGTCACGAACAAAGCACCTCGCATTTCCGAACGCACACTGCATCTGCTCAGTCTGCTCGGAGGCTGGCCGGGGGCCCATCTCGCGCAGCGTTTTTTTCGTCACAAGACGTTGAAATTCCGCTTTCGTCTGATCTTTTGGCTGACGGTGGCCGCTCATCTGGCGATCATTGCCTGGGGTATCTGGTCGGGCTGGCCCTATGCCGCCATCAAAAATCTTATTGGTGTTTTCCCGTCGTCGACAGGGGATGCCTAGGTTTTCCAACAGGGAGTCCCCGCAGTCCGAGGAGCAGGGTTGCATCAGTCCTTGTTTTCGACATCCGCTCGAGATTTGGGTTTCTCCCTGCTTGTTTCTGAAGCCTGAGACCATCTGATTGCGAGTCTTACAACTTGAGATCGTGAGATCTTGAAAGAGCAGACGACGCCATCCGGGTGTGGTAGACTGTTGGGGAACAGCTCAGGTGACCGTTTTCCCTATCTGGAAGTCAGAAGCCATGGCCGAGTCCCCACGTGTGAATGATGCTCAATTTGCGAGCTCGAGTTCGACCAATTCCAGTTCCTTGCCACCGCAGGATGCATCGGATTCGGCAAAACAGCAGAATGCAACCAAGAGCTCCGGCGAGGGAGCCAAATCACCTCTGGCGATTTCCCCCGAGTTTGCCGACCTGTCTGACCAAATGCTGGGAGAATTTCGACTCATCCGAAAACTCGGAGCCGGTGGGATGGCAGAAGTCTATCTGGCCGAGCAGACGACATTGCGGCGTCAGGTTGCGGTCAAGATTTTGCGACCGCAATTCGTTACGGATGAACACTACGTCAAACGTTTCCGGCACGAAGCGGCTGCGGCCGGAAGCCTGAGCCACCCCAATATCGTCCAGGTCTACCTGGTGGGTGAAGATCGTGGCACAAATTACATTGCCCAGGAATATGTTCAGGGTCGTAACCTCAAAGATTATATCACACGGAAAGGCCCCCTCGAGGTCAAAATCGCGTTGCATATTCTCAGGCAAGTCGCTTCGGCTCTGCAAGTTGCCAGCGAAAATGGGATCGTCCATCGTGACATCAAGCCCGAGAACATTCTGCTCACCAATAAAGCCGAAGCCAAGGTGGCCGACTTTGGACTGGCTCAATTGACCTTCCAGGGAGAACGTGTCTCGCTGACCCAAACGGGATTGACGCTCGGGACACCGCTTTACATGAGTCCCGAACAGGTGAATGGTTTACCGCTGGATTCCCGCAGTGACATTTACTCGTTCGGAATCATGGCTTGGCACATGCTCGCCGGACGACCTCCTTTCGTCGGTGAAACGGCGATCGCCGTTGCCGTCAAGCACCTTAACGACAAGCCTCCGGCGCTCACCGAATTCCGCCAGGATATACCGGCATCCTTACGGGACCTGATCATGCGGATGATCAGCAAAAAGAAAGAGGATCGTCCGGGCGATTTTTCCCAGATTGTCGCGGAATTAAAGCAACTCTTGCGGCAGGTTTCTGGAAAAGACTCGGTGACGGTTCCCTTGGCAGTACTCGCCAAAAAACGCTGGATTTTCGATCGACCGCTGCGTGGCCAAATCGGTTGGTTGACGGGCGCCTGCGTGTTTGTCCTGGCCTCCTCAGCAGGGATCGGCTGGGCCATGCGGACGCCGAATCCGCTGTTAACCGATTCGAGGGGACCACTGAAAGTCCAGGTGATGCCGACCGCCGAGGCCCAACTCTATTGGGCCATGACCAATCCCCATGATGAAGCGGCCTGGATTGCCGTGAAAACCCATTCTCGTGGCGCCACGAACGAAATGAAGGCCCGCGCCACAGCAGCACTCGGGCTGATTTATCTCAAAACGAAACGCCTTTCCTTCGCCCAAACGGCGTTCCACGATCTGGCAATCGAAGCGAAGTATAAAATCAATGGTCTGGCGGGTCAGGCCCTCATCGCCAAGCTCAGTGGTGACGCGGACGCAGCCCGAAAATTGATGGTCCAGGTTGAGGGAATGGAGGGTAAGCTCTTCCCCGAGATGGAAGTCGCTTGCAAAGATTTACGAAAACGACTTGAGCCAGCAAACTAAAACTGGGTATCATTTCTGTGCGCCGTGGCGTTTCCTACGCCGCAGCCACAGCGAACCAAGACGCGCAATCTTCCGAAAACATGACTTCGCCACATTACTCAGCAGAAACCGAATTTCATGGCCGAAACGATTCAAGACTACGACGTGATTGTGATTGGGACCGGCCCCGGTGGTGAAGGGGCCGCCATGCAGGCGGTGAAGCACGGTAAAAGCGTGGTTGTGATTGAGCGAGAACCGGCCGTGGGGGGGAATTGTACCCATCGAGGGACGATTCCCAGCAAGGCATTGCGGTTTGCCATTTTTCAAATGACCGAGGTGAACAACAATGTTTTGTTCCGCGAACATGGGATTACCGCGAACTTTATGCTGCCAGAACTGCGCCGCCGCGCTCGTTCTGTGATCGAAGCACAAGTGAAGATGCGAACCGCTTTTTACGATCGCAACGACATTCCGATCATTCGTGGTCAGGCCACGTTTCTGGATCCCCATACGGTCGAGGCAATCGGAGTTGACGGTTCGCGCGCGACCGTACGGGGGAAATACATCGTCATCGCCACGGGGGCGCGCCCTTATCGCCCCGCCGATGTCGATTTCAATCATCCCCGTGTCTTCGATAGTGATACGATTTTGAACGTCGATTTTCACCTCAAGTCGATTACCATTTTCGGTGCCGGGGTGATTGGGTGCGAATATGCCTCGATGTTTCGAAACTTGGAAATCAAAGTCAATTTGATCAACAATCGGGATCGCCTGCTTGATTTCCTCGACGAAGAGATTGTGGATGCGCTCAGCTATCACCTGAGGGAGCGGGGTGTCATCGTCAGGCATCGCGAAGCCTGTGAGCGGGTCGAAACGTGTGACGATGGAGTCATCCTGCACCTCAAGTCGGGTAAGCAATTAAAAACCGATGTTTTGCTCTGGGCGGCAGGCCGTACCGGCAATTCGGATCACCTGAATCTGTCTGCCGCTGGGATTACTCCTGATCAGCGTGGCAACATTCCCGTCAATGGAAACCTCCAGACCAGTGTTCCTCACATCTACGCCGTTGGAGATGTCATCGGTCCCCCCGCACTGGCGAGTGCCGCTTATAACCAGGGTCGGTTTGCCTCCAGCCACCTTTTATGCGAACTCGGTAGTAATGCTTCTTGCGGACCTGCCCCGTCACTTGATATTCCCGCAGGGATTTATACCAGCCCTGAAATCAGTTCGATCGGCAAGACAGAACGCGAGCTGACCGATGCGCTGGTCCCCTACGAAGTGGGACATGCCCACTTCAAGAGTATCGCTCGGGCTCAAATTACCGGACAGACGACCGGAATGCTGAAGATTCTGTTTCATCGGAAAACGCTGGAAGTGCTGGGGATTCATTGTTTCGGTGCCAATGCCACCGAAATTATCCATATTGGCCAGGCGATTATGGCTCAGCCCGTTCCCCACAATACCTTGATGTATTTTATCAATTCCACCTTTAATTATCCGACCATGGCCGAGGCCTACCGGGTTGCAGCACTCAACGGTTATAATCGCCTGTTCTAATCCGTGACTCATCCATCACGCAGACAGATTCCGTCCCGCACCCGCAGGCTCTGCGGGCTGCGGAACGGGTGCTTCGTGTGATTCATTCTTTTTTTACCACTGCAGGAATATCGCGGATGCCAATTGTTCTGGGGGTCGATCTGGGAACGACCAAGATCACCAGTCTCGCTGTTGACGCCAACACGGGTGCGATCCTGGCGGTGGCGACCGCCGCAAACGATGCCAACATCACCTCAGAAACCGATCGTGGTCGCGGTCGATCGGAATGGAAGGCCGAGCAGATTCTGGCGGCTGCCTGCCGCTGCCTGGCCGAGGTCGCCAGCAAGCTGGACTCGCAAGTCGCTCACGTGGTCGGACTCGGTATCACCGGACAACAACATGGGATGGTCCTCGTCGATGCGGCCCTGCAGCCCCTCACCCCCTTGATTAACTGGCAGGACCGACGCGCCCTCGATCCGATCCCCCATCGAGAGGTGACCTGGCTGGAAGCGGCACGTTCGGCCATCGGTTCTGAGACCTGGCGCGAGACGGGCTGCCGACTGCATCCCGGATTCATGGGGGTTACGCTGTTCGAACTGGCGGTGCGCGGCCAATTACCCGCTGACGCCCGAGCACTGTTCATCATGGACTATTTTGCTGCAGCCTTGACCGGTGAATCGCCGGTGACCGAGCCATCCTGTGCTGGGAGTAGTGGTCTGTTGGATGTCCAGACCCGGAATTGGCATGACGAGTCGATCCGGGGGCTGGGATTACCCCGTTCTTTATTTCCCGAGATCCGGGAAGCCAACATGGCTGTCGGGGGACTCACAAACGAAATGGCTCGTCTGACGGGACTTATTACGGGGACACCGGTCTTCGCACCGATTGGTGATCATCAAGCCAGTTTCCTCGGCAGTGTCGCGGATCGGCAGCAGAGCGTACTGGTGAACGTCGGCACGGGGGCGCAGGTTGCGGTCTTCACCGAGGGGTTCGACTTTGTGTCGCCGATTGAATTAAGGCCGTTTCCCTGCGGTGGCAATCTATTGTCAAATGTCGGCCTGGCAGGGGGTTGGTCGTATCAGGTGCTGCAGCAGTTCTTTCAGGACATTGGTCGCGAGCTTTTTCAGGCTCACTCCGCCGAACACCAATACGAACAGATGAATCGACTCGCCGCCGGGATCCCCTGCGGAGCGGACGGACTGCGTTGTGAGCCCCGTTTTTCGGGAACGCGACTGGATCCGGCTGTCCGTGGTTCGATCACCGGAATTTCGCCCCAAAATTTCACCGCAGGGCATCTCGCCCGAGCGGTGCTGGAAGGGATGAGTCGTTCGCTGGTCGAGGGATTTCAGGCGATTCGGCAGGTGACAAACCAGACGCCGACGCAGCTGGTCGCGGCAGGAAACGGACTGCGTGAAAATCGGCTACTGGCCCAGATTGTGTCTGAGGAATTTCAACTGCCGATGCGGTTCACGCAACATCGGGAAGAGGCCGCCTTCGGTGCGGCGCTGGTCGCCAGCGTCGGAGCGAACGTGTTTGCCAATCTGGATACGGCAGCGATGAGTCTGCTGCAAACCATGCCGTCAGCGGGATGAGTTTTCTTTCGCGGTATGAGAAACCAATCTCCCCCATCAAGAAAGAATGGATTCACCACAGAGGGCACAGAGGCACGGAGAATCCAAAAGAGAGGTCAAGAAGAGAGGTGGCGTAGAAACCGTCTTAAGTCGATTTTGATGACCGGATTGGTTTTCCCGAGAAGCTGAGAATTCTACTGTTCCACATCTGGCGTGACCGACTCGAAGACCATTTGGGCCTCGGCGTATCCTCCCTGCAATTTCGTGCCTCTGTGCCTCTGTGGCGAATCCCCGTTTTCTGGTTTTTCGCGTGACGACTGGGTGGCAGTGTTTGAGTCTTTGAACTCAAGAGGTCGTACCACGGCTTCTTAGTCTTCGGAGAAGCAGTGCGGAATGCGGTACACGCTCAGAGCGCGGGATGTGGTTGTTTGAGTCTTTCAATTCCTCAGAGAGTATCACGGGAAGTGGATTTGTTTCTGCGTCGATCAAATCGTTCCATCGTCCATTCTGCTGCGGGTGATAGACCTTGAATCCAAACCAGTTCGGGGTCACAAAACCGAGCTGAACGCAACTTCGGTTTTCGAAATTCGGCAGCGATTGCCGGTCGAAAACTTCGTAAGTTGTTTTTGTGTAAGGGTTTGACGGCAGGGCAATCTATTCGCGTTAGGTGGAAGACTCATGAGTCCGATTTCTGTCTCGCTGGAATTCCCTCAGGATTCCGATAGCCAACACTAGACCTGATCTCCTTTTCGCGCTCGACTGGGAGGGAATGGACGTTTTGAAGAGTGTCACGGGAATGGACTGCTTGTGGCTATTGCGCTGTTGTCCCCCGTGGATGCCAGCGAACTCTGTGATCGTCTGTTGACGAACTATGAGGTAAGTCGAGGCAGCAAGGAAGAATTCACAAGGAGTATGGAATGTTGGGTCTAAAACGACTTCGTTTTGTCGACATTGGGACAGGATTGTCCATGATGTTCGCCACCGCTGGCATGCTGGCGGCGTCCGCTCTCTACGCAGCGGAACCAGTCTGCACCACCACGAATGGCAACTGCACACAGGCTGGCCCTGGCTGTAACCCACAGGTTTTCGCTGATGCAGCGGCCCGGCTAAATGGTCTCTACGCGGGATTACATGCCGACAACTGTGCTGCCCCCGCCGCGGCACCGATGGCGGGCGGACCAGCCTGCGGTTCTGCCGCAGGGGGTTGTGCTGCGGCCGGAGGAGGGGGTTCAGACCCCGCTGCGATCTGGACATTGACCGACCTGTTCACCGATGAATCCGGTCAGAATCAATTGAAAGACAATGGCTGGAAATTAGGTGGTAGCCTGGCTCAGAGCTTCACCGTGAACTTCGATAGTCCGGACAACCGCTGGAACGGTCCTGTCACCTGGACTGACCGATCCAATGAATATCAGATGAACCAGTTCTGGTTGTACGCCGAGAAAGCGACCGATACGTCCAAGAGCGATTGGGATTTCGGGGGTCGTGTTGACGCCCTGTACGGGACCAACGCTCGTTTGACCACCTCAACCGGGTTGGAGACGTTCAATCTGAACGGTTCGGGGATTTACGGGCTGGCGTTGCCAAACTTATACGCGGAAGTCGCTTACAAGAAGTTGAAGGTCAAAGCGGGTCACTTCGTCTCGCCAGTCGGCTACTTCACGGTCGATACCTCGCAAAACTTCTTCAATACGCTTCCTTATACCTATCAATGGGGTGAGCCGTTCACCCATACCGGTGTCCTCGCCACCTATCAGGTGAGTGATGAATTGGTCGTCAGCAGCGGTGCCGTCCGAGGTTGGGATAACTTCGACAGCCACAACCCGAACTGGGGTTATATCGGATCTTGGGCATACACTTTCCAGGATAAGTCGAACCTCGCCCAGGTGACCTTCCTGACTCAAGAACCGAACTTCAACAACCAGTTTACCCAGCGTTACTATCAATCGCTGGTTTACACCAAGCCCATCAACGATAACCTGACCTACGTCGGTCAGTCTGACTTTGGTACGCAGGCTGATGCCACCTCGACCGGCCAACGGGCCAATTGGTACGGTATCAACCAATACATGTACTACAAGACCAGCGATAAGTGGACTTGGGGTGCCAACTTCGAAATGTGGCGTGATGAAGAAGGTTACCGCGTGCAACAGTTCCTGCCAGGAGCGGCGGCCAGTGGTATCACCGGTAATCCCAACGGTGTGAATAATCTCCCCGGCGGATACATGGGCAACTTTTATCAGGCAACGATTGGACCTCGCTGGTACCCCACCGGCAAAGGCAACTTTTTCGTCCGGCCTAACCTTCGCTTCGACTGGTTCGAAGGGAATATTAACAACACGACCCAGAATGCGGTCAGCGGTGCGAACAATCAGAAGCCCTTTGACAACGGCCAGAAAAACCATCAGGGTTTGTTTGTCACCGATGTCGTGCTAACGTTCTAAACGAACAGAGCGAATGCTGATTAGTACCAGATCCCCCTCGAAGCCCATGCTTTGAGGGGGATTTCTTTTTAATCCTGGCGAACAGCCCATTTCTCTCACTGAAGAAGTCGACAGAAGTCAATTTTTCCTCAATCATGTCGTGGCTCATGTCGACACTGAACCCCGAGCGGGTGTAATGTTCATACTCAAGGATGAGGTATCATGGACGGACTCGGGAAACGATTCTTGCTATCGACGCCGGCCATTAATCTCTGGTGATTGAGACTGATTTCGCTCGGCCTTATCGTGACCTTGCTATGCCACCCGGATATTTGCGCCCATGCTAAGCTCGATGTTGCTGCGCTGAACAACGCTTCCCCCCAGCCAATCCGGCTGCATCCCAACGATCGGTTACGGGATTTGCACCACCAGAATCGTCGGACAGCGGGTTCTGCGGAGGATTCCGCAGAACCCGAGGCCGAGTCGACGCCACTCGACCCGAATGGTCTCTGGTCTTGGATTCATGTTGTCACGCGGCCCGCTATTCACGCCGAAGTCAGAACAGGTCGATTTTGAATTGATCGTGATTTTCAAACGGGGATTCAAACGGGGAATTGAACAAAAGGGAACGAAGCGGAGATCCGGTGTTGAAGGCGGATCACACGGAAATTTGCACCATGGTCAGGTCCAGAGAATCGCAATCACCATGTTCGGGTGATGCCCCCAGGAAACTAACAACTAACAACTGACAACTGACAACTGACAACTGACAACTGACAACTGACAACTGAACTTACTCCCTCGTGATGAATTCGTCCAGGTTCATCAGTGCCCGAGTGACGGCTCCCCAGGCCGCGGATTCTGCGACGGGGAGTCCGCGCGGCGAGGGTTTCGGTGCGAATGCTTCGGCGGCCACCGCGTCCAATTGGAAGCGGTCCCGTTGCTGCTGCAGATAGCTCCGCAGGCGTGCAAGTTCCGTCGAGTTTGGTTCCCGCCCCAATGCGGCTGCGACGGCTAACGTCAATCGTTGACTGTCGTCTTCTGCCTGGGCTTCGAGCAAAGTCACGGCAAACCCACGAGCAAATTCGGCAAAGGTTTCATCGTTTGCCAGTGTGAGCGACTGCAGCGGGGTGTTCGAACGAATTCGCCGAGTGCAGGCCACATTCGGCTCGGGAAAGTCAAAGACCGCCATCGACGGATAAAGACTCGAACGCCATAAGTGAGTGTAAATCCCCTTTCGATAACGATCGCGACCTGTCGAGGTTTTCCAGGGCTTTTTGTCTTGAGTGAAATCGAAGACGCCGTCGGGTTGCGGAGGGAACACTGGAAGCCCACCCAGTTCCTCGGTCAGCAAGCCACTCGCCACCAGCGCGGCATCACGGATGATTTCTGCGTCGACGCGAATGCGTGACTGTCGCGCCAAAAGCTTGTTGAGCGGATCCGGCTCATCCAGATCGGCTCGGGAATGGGACGATTGCCTGTACGTGGCCGATGTCACCAGCAGTCGCTGTAACCGCTTCAAATCCCAACCGGGGCGAGACCCCCTACGGTCGTCGGGTGCGGTGAAACCCGCGAGGGGACTTGCCCCAGAACCCGTTAGCTCGGACGATCCCCCGCGAAACTCGTTGGCCAGCCAATCGAGTAACTCTGGATGCGTGGGGCGATCCCCTTGTGAGCCAAAATCATTTTCGGTTTCGACGAGACCTCGTCCGAAGAATCGCTGCCAGTAACGATTGACGATCACCCGAGAAGTAAGGGGATTTTCTCCCGAGACCAGCCACTTGGCCAGCCACAACCGATTCGCTGGCTGCACGGCGTTTTTTTCCTGAGATTCTTGCGGTACGTTTCGATTGAGGACCACAGGAATTGCGGGCTCAACACGCGACCCTTTCCGAAGAAAATCGCCGCGAATCTGAATATAGGCTTCGCGCGGCGACTGAATTTCCCTGGTAATCATGGTGGTGGGAAATTTGGGAGCCGCTTCTCGCAGTCGTCCGATTTCATTGAGCTGGGGATATTTCTCGCGGGCGACAGGCAAATTACGGAAATAGCCGTCGAGGTCACGCTTATGAATTTCGGACCGGTCGACAACAGGAAGATCGACCGCATTCTTCACATTGAACGGCAACTTCTTTTTGTCCTCATACGTCAGCGTTGTTTCCCAAGCGGTCAGGTCGATCGCGATATTTGCCGCCTGCTCTTTGAGCTCTTTTTCCAGCCTGCTGATCTCTTGGCGAATGTGTGCTAATCGCGCCGGCTCCCCGTTTCTCAATTGTTCTGATGAAGGGACATCGATCCGCGGTGCCGCAGGATCCCCCGGCGAAAACTCGGTCGAATTGAAAAACGCATAGAGCTGATAGTATTCCCGTTGTGAGATGGGATCGTACTTATGATCGTGACATTGGGCACAACCAATCGTCAGCCCGAGAAAAACCGTCGCGGTGGTGTTGACCCGATCGACGACTGCCTCGACACGAAACTGTTCGGGATCGGTCCCCCCTTCCTCGTTAATCAGGGTGTTGCGGTGGAAACCGGTCGCCACCAGTTGTTCGAGCGTGGGTGTGGGAAGCAGATCCCCGGCAAGCTGTTCGATCGTGAATTGGTCAAACGGCAGATTCTCGTTCAAGGCATGAATGACCCAGTCGCGGTACTTCCAGATGGTTCGTGGTTGATCGCGGGTGAAGCCATTGGAATCGGCATAACGGGCCGCATCGAGCCAGTCGCGAGCCCAGCGTTCCCCATAATGGGGCGAAGCGAGCAGGCGGTCGACCAGTCGCTCGAACGCATCCGGTGATCGGTCTGCGAGAAATTCTCGTATCGACTCGACCGAGGGGGGGACACCCAGCAAATCAAGATGAACTCGTCGCAAGAGTGTCGCTCGATCCGCTTCCGGCGATGGGGTGATTCGCTCGCGCAACAGTCGATCGAGAATGAAGGGGTCCAGGCCATTGTGTGCGGGGTGATTGGGATCGAGAATCGGGGGACTCACCGGAGAAATCGGTTGAAAGGCCCAGTGGTCACTGGTTTTTGAAACCGCTACTTCGACCGGTTCGTCGGCGGGAAACGAAGCCCCTTGATCAATCCAGCGGCGAATGACCGAGATTTCGACTGCGGTCAACGGATCCCCTTCCGGGGGCATCACCGCAGCCCCCTCGGTCCCGGTGATGGCGTGAATCAACAGGCTTTGAGCAGACTGACCTGGAAGGACCGCAGGCCCCGAATCTCCACCCGCCAGCAAACCTCGACCGCTGTCGATGCGTAAACCGAGCTGCTGTTGCTTCACGCCGTGACATCCCGCGCAGCGGGCCACCAGGACCGGCTTGACGTGTTTCACATAGTCGACAACGGAATCTTCCGCCCCAGCCGCCGAGACGGTGATGAACAGCAACCCGAACAGGACAATACGTGCAAGGAACATGGAAAACACCCTACAAGGCGAACCAAGGGATTTCGTCACGAATGATGCAGTATGTCCCGCAGGCTGCGCATTTGCCACTGCAACCGAGGTAATCTCGGGAGGATGCAACGGAATTGCGAATGTGCCGGATTTGATGTTTTTTCTGAATGGCATCAATCGGAACGGTTTGGCGACAGGCGAGGGATCCATGCGTCCCTCGCCTCTCCTGGATGAACCGAACCCGCATTCCCGTCAAGCAACTGCGATCAGACACCTGCGATGAGATCAGCGACTTCCGTTTTGGTAAACGGTTTTTGCAGTCGTGCCCCCATTTGTGCGACGACGCGGGCGGCCGCGTGCGAGGCGAGATGGCCAGACTGTTTCCAGCTCAATCCATTGGTGATGCCGTAGAGAATTCCGGCGGCATACATATCGCCGGCACCTGTGGTGTCGATCGCTTTGGTCGTGACCCCTTCGATCGGAATGGCATGCCCCTGATGCATCAGTAGCGATCCATCCGCACCGAGGGTCAGTGCGACATCGGAGGCGTGTTGGTGAATTTGCTGGGCACAATCGACAGGATCGACTTTGCCAGTCAAGCTGCGGGCTTCTTCCAGGTTACAGAACAACAGATCGACAGGACCTTTGATCAAGTCCCAGAAAAACTCGCGATGCATGCCGATCAAGAAGGGGTCGGAAACGGTAAATGCGACTTTAACACCGTTCTTTTTCGCCAGTTCGATCGCCTTCATCGCTGCGGCGGTGGTGGTCTCTCCCGCGAACAGATACCCTTCAATATAGACAAATTTGGATTTGCGAATTTCCGCTTCCGAAATGTCATTGGGGCTGAGGGTTGCCGAGAGCCCCAAGTGTGTCAGCATGGTACGCTGTGCATCTTCGGTGATCAGGACCACACAGGCCCCCGTCTGTCCGGAAACTTGGGGAACTTCGATGGTCACCCCCAGATTTCGCATATCTTTCAGCCAGAATTCCCCCAGTTCATCGCTGCCCGTTTTCCCTGCGTAAGCCCCTTGGCCACCGAAGTCGACCAACCCGGCGATCGTATTGGCAGCGGATCCCCCCGCGCAGCGATTGATCTTGGCGCCACGAATGGTGTCGAGGACGCGAGTTTGTGTCGCTTCATCGACCAGTGTCATAATCCCTTTCTGAAACTGCAGAAGTTCCAAGGCGGAATCATCGATTCGAGCCTGAATATCAACGAGGGAATTGCCGACTCCGTAAACATCGTAACTGGTGGACATGAAAAAAACTTTCCAGAGAAACGGTTCAACCACTCATCTTGCCAACGTCGCGACCAGGCGACTGGCATTGTCGCCAGAACTGGCATCATCGCGGGACTGGCAAGATTTGAGCAAAATTGCCGTGAGTATAGCCGACCCTTGAGGTCTCTGCCACTGAATCCCCAC
>JBIKZJ010000046.1:0-22168 GCA_044354755.1 Schlesneria sp.
CAGGCAAAAATTGCAGAGAGCCCATCAAGGTGACAGAACGTTTCTGTGGCAATAAAGAGGACTGCTACGGTCAACCGAAGTTCGATTCGTCCGGTTGCGCTGACAATTGGAATTTTACTTTGCGGAGGGGCTGAGTAATTCGCTCAAGAGTCGACTTAATTCGTCTCCCCGCGCATTCATCGAAACGACTTTACCCTGCTGATCCACCAGAATTGCGGCGGGAATTCCGGTGATGCCATATTTCACGGCCATTGAATGTTGCCAACCCGATCCTTTTCCGGAAGAATCCTCGTACATCTGTTTCCAGGGAATGGATTCGCGATTTACGAAGTCGACGAGTGGCTTACGATCTTTATCCAGACTGATTCCCAGCACATCGAAGCCGCGATCGTGATACTTGCGATAGTTCTCTTTCACGTTGGGGAATTCGGCAATGCAGGGTCCGCACCATGTTGCCCAAAAATCGACCAGCACGACTTGACCACGATACGATTCCCAGTCCAGCTGGCTGCCATCAAGCAAGGTTCCCTCGAGTTTGAGCAGCGAACCGGGAAGTCGCAGTTGAGCCGCTTTGCCTTGCCATTGGGCGATAAATGCACCCCGTTTCTCGTTGTCGGACGACTGCTGGATCGCCTCGACCAGCTGCTCATAATGGCCCGCTGCCGCCTCGATTTGATTGGCCTGGGTCAGTTGATCTGCCAATAGCACGGCATCGCGCAGTGAATCATCCGAAAAATGGTTCACGCGGACCCATTCGATTGCTTCCTCTCGCAATTTTTCCTGATCTGCGGGTGGCAGGGAATTGACATTCAGCGCGCGGACAGCCAACCAGTATTGGTTGGCAACTTCCGCCACGACGGGGCGAGCATCCTCTCGTAATCGCTGAACTTCTGCCAGGATCTGCTCGGGGGCGTCGTCCAAGCCGGAAACCGCCAGACCAATTTGACCGACGATTTTTCGCGTTAAAGCTTCCCTGAGTGTTGCATCGTCCGCTTTTTGAGCCAAAATTTTGTCGCCAGCCCGAATGATGGCCTTCTGCAGTTTCAGCGTGTACTCGATCGCATCCTGCTGACTTGAAGGCTGATACTTTTGGCTTGCCAGCCCTTTGACAAACTCGAGAATTTTGACCGAGTCTCCGTCAGGAACGCGAAATGCCGGATCGTTTTCGATTCCTCCGCGCTCCTGGCCGTTTTTCGAACCCGATTTCTGCGCGGAGAAACTCGCAGGTTTTTCCAACGAGGGATCGGTACTGCGGGCACACCCGCTGAGTGTGAAGACCAGTCCACCCCACAATGCGGACAGCAGCGCTGAGGAACCGATAGATTTCCAGTGACGACACATGTTCAAACTCCTGAAACAGACCGCAAATCACCAAAGTGGCCTGAAAGCTCGTAGCGACGGCATTTCGCCACGAAGTGTAACGGTTCACTGCAAAAGTAAGGAGGACGGGAAGTTTTTTTGAAGCCAACTCAAGTCGGAAATGGATTCTGAGGATGGCGGAATTCGCGTTTTCACGGCTGGGATTCAGCGGATTGAAAATGTGCACTTTTTCCGAAGCATCAACGCAGACGGCAAAAGTCCACTGAGGGTCGATCCCTTCGCCCGACACTTACCCGAGTGAAACACGATCAACAGAGTGAAACACGATCAACAGAGTGAAACTCGATCAACAGAGTGAAACTCGATCAACAGAATGAAACTCGATTTCACGCAGAAATCAATTCTCGAAGTTTCGCGAGATGGCCTGGGATGGCGACAAACGGATCGGCTTCGGCTTCATATTCAAGCACCAGAAACCCGCGATAATGGGCCTCTTTCAGAATTTTGACGACCCGAGCGAGATCTGCGAATTCTTTCTTGCCGCCAGGATACAGATCGACCTTGATCTGCGCGTTGATCGTGTAGGGGGCGATTTTTGCCAGATCACCGTAGGGGTCTTCCGTCCGAAAGTTTCCTCCGTCAAAATTCACACCGAACCAGGGTGAGGGCTTCACTCCGCGAACAATTTTCAACAGTTGTTCCGAGGTGGCGGTAATCCCCCCATGGTTTTCGAGTGCCAGGCAAACCCCCTTGCTTGCCGCGTATTCCAGTGAACGGTTGATCCCTTCGATACAACGTTCTCGGGCAGCCTCTTCCGTATCGCCTGCGGGAACATTTCCGGCAAAAATTCGAATCACAGGAGCCCCCAGGGTGGCCGAATGATCAATCCATTCGCGACACATCTGCAGATTTCGCTCGCGCGCTTCCCCTTCCGGCAGGCAGAAATCATTTCCGATCGCGGTTCCCGAGATATCCAGTCCTAAACGGAATGTGCGTTCTTTCAGGCTGAGCAGATAGTCTCTGGTGATCTCTTTCGGAAAATAATACGCAGTTAACTCGGTCCCATCCAGATTTTGTTCGGCACAAAAATCAATGAATTTTTCCAGCGTAAACTTGGCCTCAGCAAGTTGCTCGGGTGTTCCTCGCGTCGTAAGGACTCGACTAAACGAGTACGCTGCGAGGCTTAATTTCATGTGCGATTTGCCATTTCTCAGCACCGGTTCCGCCGCAACAAGGGGGTGGCCACTCATCAGCGGGGCGGCAATTCCGATTGCCGAGAGACCTGCCAGACTTTGGTGCAGAAAGTCGCGTCGATTGACGGTGCTCGGTCCGTGTTGCGTAGTCATGAAGCGTTCCCATTTTGATCGAGTGAATGACATGATCCGCCATGCCGCCGCTGCCTCAGATCGTGTCGATCGTCCCCGATAGACTCGTTCTTTACTGTCTCGTTCTTTACTGCATTGTGATCCAGAAGCGCGTCTTGGGGAAGCGAGTCACTGGAAATACGCGATCCTAACGTCCAAGATGGTCACGAACGTCCAAGATGGTTATGGATAAGATCTGACGGAAATCGTGATAAGCTTGATCGGGAATCCTGGAAATGGCACTGACTGAACCGACGCTGGTGATCGAGCAACTGACAAAGACCTATCCGACGGCGGAAGGTTCGCTTTCAATTTTACGAGGCGTGAACTTGGCGATGGGGCGGGGCGAGGCCTTGGCGATTACGGGCCCGTCGGGGTCGGGAAAAAGTACGTTGCTCTATCTGCTGGGGGCTCTGGATACGCCGACCTCGGGTCGAGTGATCCTCGCAGGCCAGGAGCCATTCCAGTTGAACAGCCGTGAGCAGGCGCACTTCCGCAATACCCAGGTCGGCTTCATCTTTCAGGATCATCATCTGTTGCCGCAATGCTCGGTCCTCGAGAATGTGCTGATTCCCCTGCTGGCTGGCCAGGGGGCCGATGCCGAGTCTGAATCGAGGGCTCGTACCCTTCTCGATCGAGTTGGTCTGGCGGATCGTCTTTCGCATCGTCCAGCTCAATTGTCCGGGGGCGAACGACAACGAGTTGCGGTCTGTCGGTCGCTCATCAACAAACCGGTCCTGCTGCTGGCGGATGAGCCGACGGGAAATCTGGACCGGGCAACGGCCGAAAGTGTGGGGTCATTGCTGCTCGAATTGAACCATGAACAGAACACGCTGCTGGTCTGCGTCACGCATAGTCCCGAACTGGCCGCACGCTTTCCCCGGCATACCGTGCTGAAGGACGGGCAACTCGAAGAACAACTGATCGAACACTGAATCTGTAACTTGCCCATTCTGCGATTCCCCAAATTCGGTTGCTTCCGGCACCTTTTCACGACTTGACGACGATTGCCGCACACCGGTTACCTTCCAGGGATTTTTCATGATCATCCGACTTGCCAGTCTCGTGGCCCTGATGCTTTTCACCGTTCAAACGGCACAGGCTCAAAAGCAAACAATGGTTGACCGCATTCAGCAGCGCGAGTCGACAACATGGGAATGGGCCTCCCGCATCTGGAATTTGTCTGAACCGGGTTATCAAGAGATCGAATCGGCTCGATTACTGGCCGACGCACTCGAGGCTGCCGGCTTTCGCGTCGAGCGGGGGGTTGCCGAGATCCCGACTGCCTTCACCGCGACCTTTGGCTCAGGGAGTCCTGTGATTGCGATTCTCGGCGAATACGACGCGTTGCCGGGTCTGTCACAACAGGCGGTCCCTGAGCAGTTGCCCCGTACGGGAGCCACCTACGGTCATGCTTGCGGTCACCATTTGTTCGGGGCCGCTTCCGCTTCGGCCGCTATCGCGATCGCGGAGCAAATCCAAAACGGAAAACTGCAGGGGACCGTTCGTTTTTATGGGTGCCCTGCCGAAGAAGGGGGAAGTGGAAAAACCTTTCTGGTTCGAGCCGGTCTGTTTGACGATTGTGATGCGGCGTTACACTGGCACCCCGCGTCGAAAAATACGGCGGGGGATTCGTCATGTCTGTCGCGTGCTGCGGTGAAATTTCGATTTATTGGCCGCAGCGCGCATGCGGCGGGGGCGCCCGAACAAGGTCGATCTGCCCTGGATGCGGTCGAACTCGCCTGCCATGCTTCCGAACTGCTCCGTGAACATACCCCGGACTTTACGCGGATTCACCATGTGATTGTCAGCGGAGGGGCAGCACCGAATGTGGTTCCTGATTCCGCCGAAGTGTTCTTTTATTTGCGGCATCCCAAAGCCGAGATTGTCCGCGAACTCTACCCGCGACTGCTCAAGTGTGCTCAGGCGGGAGCATTGGCCACAGAGACCAAACTCGAAGAACGATACCTCGGTGGGACGATGGAATTGCTCCCCAATAACCGACTGAGCGATGTTGCACTGGCGAATCTCAGGGAATTCAATCACTTGAAGTATGACAATCAACAGCGTGAGTTCGCGCAACGGATTCAGCAGACACTGACCAAACCGCTCCCCCTCGACATCATCAGCGAAGTCTTCGATACCAGTGGCGAAGTCGGTAAGGGGTCAACCGATGTGGGTGATGTTTCTTGGGTGATACCGACGGCGGGCTTTACGACCGCCTGTTTTGTGCCCGGCACAACATCGCATTCCTGGCAGGCTGTCGCGGCCAGTGGGATGTCGATCGGGAAGCAAGGAATGCAACTCGCGGCGCAAACCATGGCGGCCTCGGTCTGGGATCTGATGACACAACCCGAGATCCTGGTTGAAGCCAAGCAGGAACATGCCAGACGCCGGGAAGGACGAAAATATGAACCGTTACTTCTTCCTGAGCAGAAACCCCCGCTTGACTATCGAAATTGAGTCGAATCCTATTCCTCGCAAACAGCCCAAATCTCTGATCTTTTACATTTTGTTGAATCCATCTTGACCTGAATCCTTGAGTTGACATATATGGTGAACCGAACCGGTTTTCCTTCCTTTCTGCCAACTCAAGTCACCTTATGCGGCAAGTTGAACGCTATGTGATGATGGAATTGCTGCGAGTTTTCGTGGCATTGATTACCATTTCCACCTTGCTGCTGGTTTTTGTCGGAGTTTTTGGCGAAGCGAGAAAATTCGACTTGGGAATCTGGCAGATCCTGCAAATCATGCCGTTTGTTGTTCCGAGTTTGATGCCGTACACAATTCCGGCGACGTTGCTGTTAACTGTCTGCGTCGTTTATGGACGAATGGCCGGCGACAACGAAATCATCGCGGTTCGTGCCGCTGGGATTCACATTATCCACCTGATGTGGCCCTCGTTCTTTCTGGCGGGAGTGCTCAGTATTGTGGCGTTGTTTCTGACCGATCAAATTATTCCATGGGCCTTCACGAATATTGAGCGAATTGTCACCCTGGCGATGGAAGATATCATTTTTGACAAACTTCGCACCGAGAACCAGATCAATGATCGAGACCATGGCATCACCATCAACGTGACCGGAGTCAAAGGCCGCAGGCTGATCCATCCAACGATTCGGTATAAGCCCAAAGGGGGCGAATCGGTGATCATGCAGGCGAACGAAGCCCAGATTGAATTCGATTTAAAAAACCAAAAGTTTTATCTGAGTCTCTGGGGGATGCAGGGGAATCTGGCTGGCAAAAATTCGACGTTTTTTCTCGAACATGACCGGATTCCGCAGAATCTTCCCAGTCGGACCGATTCGGCAGGGAATCGGGTCTTGCGGACACAGGAACTGGTCCGCAAGATTGACGCCATGCACCAACAGAAACGAAATGCACGGCAGCAGCAGGCGGTCGAGTCTGCTTTTGCTCTCGCACGAGGTGATTTTGACGGACTGCAGAGTAATACGTTCCTGACCCACCAGCACATGTCGAATGCCGCGACCAATGAAATCTACGGACTCCGCACTGAATACTATAATCGCTTTTCGATGTCTGTCAGTTGCTTTTTCTTCGTGTTACTGGGAAGTCCGTTCGCCATCTTAATGGCGAAAAATCAATTCTTGACCTGCTTTCTCTTCTGCTTCCTGCCGATCTTGACGGTCTATTATCCGATTGCGATGATGACTCAAAATATGTCCAAAACCGGAGCGATTGATCCCATGTGGTCGGCTTGGCTGGCAAATGCCACGTTGTTATGCGCCGGTATTTATTACATTCGTCGCGTACTGGTCAATTAGCAGAACGGCGAAAACGGGAGCTGGAACGTATCGGCAACCGGTTTGTTTGTCACCTTTCCGTCGTGCAGATTGATGGCATTGGCAAATCCTGGGTCTGCAGTGGCCATGGCCTTTAAACCCTGATTTGCCAGTCGCAGGACATACGGAAGTGTGACATTGCACAAGGCGTAGGTACTGGTTCTTCCTACGGCTCCCGGCATATTCGTCACGCAATAGTGGACGATCCCGTCGACAACATAGGTTGGGCTGGAATGGGTGGTCGGACGGGTCGTTTCCACGCATCCTCCCTGGTCCACCGCCACATCGATGATGACCGCTCCGGGTTTCATCAATTTTAAATCGTCCCGCTTCACCAAACGGGGGGCACGAGCCCCTTCCACGAGCACGGCGCCAATGACTAAATCGGCCAGTTGCAATTGTTCGCGGATATTATGGCGATCACTAAAGACGGTATTTACATTCGGGGGCATGATGTCTTCGAGATAGCGTAATCGATCAACGTTGACATCGAGAATCACGACATCCGCCTGAAAACCGGCGGCAATTCGTGCCGCATTCTTGCCGACGACTCCCCCCCCGAGGATCGCAATATGAGCGGGAGCCACACCGGGGACTCCGGCCAACAGAATGCCGCGCCCTAATTGCGGTCGTTCCAGGTATTTGGCCCCTTCCTGAATACTCATTCGACCCGCGACTTCACTCATCGGTGTCAGGCAAGGAAGATCCCCTTTGGGGCCGCGGAGCGTCTCGTACGCAATCGCAGTGATCCCGCGAGCCAATATCTTTTTTGTCAGCTCTTCGCTGGCCGCAAAATGAAAATAGGTAAAGACCAACTGGCCAGGACGTAACAGTGGCCATTCTGTTGCCTGTGGCTCTTTCACCTTGACGATCAATTCGGCCAGTTCCCAGACCTCGGCCGCCGTCGCCACGATCCGGGCACCATTCGACGCGTAACTCTCGTCGGTAATACCACTTCCGAGCCCCGCACCCGCTTCGATCAGAACCTCGTGACCGGCATGGGTTAACTCGTCGACACCGACTGGCAACATCGCCACGCGATATTCGTCTGACTTGACTTCACGGGGGACACCGATACGCATGAGATGTTCCTTTTAGTCTTGCTTGAGCTGCACAGTGGTGCGGAGGCGGCGTCGATAAACAAACACGGTCGAAAGTGTCAGCAATCCGACGAGCGTGCTGATCACCAGGCGACTCATTTGAGTAACTCGGCTGAGCGAATTGTTTGGACCGGGGATGACACACAGTGTGCCTGACTCGTCCGAGTGATTGTCCATCCCGCCAGAGAGAGACGAGTCTCCCGCGCTAGCGTCTTGGTGCCACGATCCTGCTACCGAACAGGGATCTTTGATGCAGTCCGGTGTCACCGAATTTTTTCCGGAACCTGCATCGAAGCCGCCCCAACTTTCGGTTCCTTGGGAGCCCTGCGGCGTGACGTTACCGCTGCGGGGAGGAACCGGTGCCGTTTTCAATCCCCCGGCTGCGAGGTTTGTCTGTTTCGCAGCAGTGTCATTTTCAGGGGCTTTCGCATGGCTCCAAAAATCACCTTTTAAGGGGCGAATCGAGCTCGATTTCATGGTTGCGGAGGGGCTGGAAAAATCGTCGTCAACTGAACTTTCCGAGGCGGCCGGAATGATGCTGACCCCCGGACTTTCCCGTCCAAGTTCCGCAACACGTTTGCCTTCGTCGCCGGACGTTCCCTTCGATCTTGAGGAAACTCCATGGGCTGCTTCCGACCCCGGTTTGGCGGATCGCCAAGCAATCATGGTCGCGTGGCTGACGACGGATTTTCGGTGATTGCCAGCCGCCGGGATGGTATCCGCTGATGAATTCCCTTCGAAATCATCGACCTTCTCGACCGCAGGATTGGTTTTTTCCACATCCGTCTCGGATTGGGTCGCTGATTCGTCATCGGCTAATAAAATCCGTGGAATAAATTGTTTGCGTATTTTAAAGGAAACGGCCTGCTCAGGTTCCAAATCCGGTTCATCGTCTGTGGACGCAAACGGTTGCGGGTCGGTTTCCTCTTGCCAGTCAGTTGTTTCCTCGACATTCGCGGCAGTGGATCGCTCTGCTTGAGGATCCGCCGTGGGCTGAGGATCCGCTTCTTCCTGGGAGGTGTGATCAACCAGACGGGTTTCCGGATCGTTCCCAGTGTCATCCGCAGTAAAATCCCCGGTGAAATCGTTGGTCGATGGTGAAAACACATCCGTGGAGACCATCTCTGCAGAAACGACCTCTGCCTGATTCCCGCTCGCCGTGGTGTGAGCAACCTCTGGCTGCGGTTTTGAATCCGCATCCGCTTCTTCTTCGAGTCCCACTGTGTTCTCTGCGTCAACGGAGATCGATTCCGTGCGGTCGCTGAACGGCTCACGATCCCAGGAATCGGACGACGATTCCTCAATGTCCAATTTCGCCGCCAGCGCCTGTTGGAGATCTTTTGGGGACGTGATCGGACTCGCTTGGGGAAGCTTCGCTTCCCGGTCCGCGAGGGAATCACGAGCCGATTCGAACCCTCTGGCCGTTCGTTGTTTGACGCGTGACGATTCCGCCGCCAACTCTTTGTTGCTCGTCGGCACAATCTCTTCGGTCTCTTCGGTGAGAGCCGAAATCAGGGTTTTCTTTTGCGGGGCAGAATTCACGGCCTGCCGGACTTTAGAGGATTTTTCCACCGAAACGGCAACAGGTCCGCCATCACGGGCATCACGCAAAGTTTTGGCTGCAAGGGCTTCTTTTGCTGCCAGTTTTGCTTTTCTCTGGTGCAGCTCACGCACATATTTTGCCGTTGCCGCGGGGGAAACATCTTCGGCGGATGAGACCGCTTTCGATGCGGTTTGCGAGATTTTGGCAGCTCGTTCGGCGAGAAAACAGGCCCGTTCGAGTTCGCCACGCTCTTCTGCCGATTGAGACTCGACCAATAAGGTCCGAATCGCCTCATCAAATCGATTCTTCGCTTGCGCTGGTCTTGATTGTGGTGCGATGCGAGCCGCTGGTCGTGAAAACCATTCCGCAAACCCCGGACTCGGATGACAGGCCAGCAGTGAAGCCGCCGTCAGTCCCGCAACTGCGGTATACCGAATCTGGTGCGACCACCACACGCTTTTTGCACGAAAATGAATCACTCGCGCACCCTCTTCCCAAGGCAAATCAAAAACTCAATTGGACTGTTTTCAACAGACCATACACTCCTTTTGATCGGTTGTTCTGCACGTCCCGCTGAAAAGACTTGAAGTGACTTTGACGATTTTACCGGGCAATCCTGTTTTAAGCCCCCTATAAGTTACCCAATTCAACATTCAGGATCTGCGTATTTCCCAAGCAGTGAAAAATCTAAGGAGCCGCAGGGGGGATTCAGATCGCGTAAAGTACTCAGGATTCGAGTCGAATATCAACGCTCGCACTATGAGCCGTTAAACCTTCGACAGCGGCGATGCGACGAATATCATCAGCGGCATCGGCCAACGCATCTTGGTTGTAATAAATGACGCTTGATCGTTTCAAGAAGTCATTGGCACAAAGCCCGTTGGCAAATCGGGCGGTCCCTCCTGTCGGCAAGACGTGCGACGGGCCTGCAAAATAGTCCCCGACTGCCACAGGGGTCATGTGCCCCAGAAAAATGGCTCCTGCATTCTGAATCTGGTCCAGCAGCCGCTCGGGATCACTGGTCGAAATGTGCAGGTGTTCGGGAGCCAGCAAATCGGTTAATTCGACGGCCTGAGCTTCATCACGGGCAAGAATCAGTGCTCCATAGTCATTCAAACTGGTCAGCGCCAGATCGCACCGCGGCAATGTGGCCAATTGTTTTGTCAGTTCTGCGCGGACCGCTTCAATCAGTGGTGCGTGCCAAGTGATCAAAACCCCGGACCCGGGACTATGTTCGGCCTGCGAGATCAGATCTGCGGCGACGAATCGGGGATTCGCCGTCTCATCCGCCAGCATCACGACTTCACTGGGGCCCGCAATACTATCGATGTCGACTTCCCCAAACACATGCTGTTTGGCAAGTGCCACAAACAGGTTTCCTGGGCCGACAATTTTATCAACACGAGGAAGCCCCTCGATACCGTAAGCCATAGCGGCAACCGCTTGGGCACCGCCAATTCGATAAACTTCGGTCACTCCGACTTCCGCACAGGTTGCCAGCAATGATGCGTTATATCCTCCAAATTCGGTAGGGGGGACGACGACCGCAATTTCCTTGACTCCGGCCGCCTTGGCGGGAACGGCGGTCATGAGCACCGTTGACGGGTAAGCAGCAGCTCCCCCCGGCACACAGATGCCGATCCGTCGCAGCGGTCGATACCGCTGACGCAGTTCGACGCGACTAGTCCCATCCTGGCGAATCAGACTCAGATCCTCATGCAAAATCCGACTTTGAAACTCCAGGATATTCTCGCGAATCTTGCGAATCGTCTCCAGGAACGAGCGATCACATGCAGCGTGTGCTGCGGCAAGTTCTGCGGCGGTGACACGAATCGTCGCCGCCGTCAACACTTTCTGATCCAGTTTTTCGGTATATTCGAGAACAGCCGCTAAACCCCGCTGACGAACATCCGCACAGATTCGCTGGACGACTTGACGCGGTGCCAGCGGTTCTCCGAACAGCGAGATTGTCCGCTGTCGACCGGCTGCCGAAACAACATCCCCCTGTGGACTCAATTTCTGCCGTAATTCGGCCAAGGCGACCAGGGGATCCTGAACGGAACAATCGATGGTGGGGATGCTCAAATTCACAGTGAAAAACTCAATCTCAATGAGGGACAATCGAACGGGGCAAGGAACGTGCAACGAGACAGATTTCGGGGCAGATATCGTGGCGTATGCCTGAAATCAGAAAAAGTCACCATCGGGTGGCCCTGATTCACGAAGAGGATTTTGAGGTAGATTTTCCCTTCAGGGCCCCTTTGACGGCTGCTTCAATCTCTTCGTGCTTGAACTCTTTGTCCTCGTGACTTTCGAAGACTTTGAAGAGCTTGCCATCTTTGCCGTAGACTTTGAAGTGCGGGAGTGCCCCATCGGTGATCTCAAAGGCCTCGGCACCCTCTTCCGACAGATCTAGCGAACTGACGAGGTTCTCGAAATGGGCATCATTCAGCGCCAAAAATCGTTTGACCGCTTCGGGGGCCTGGTCCTTGACCGGTTTGTCAAAGCTGAGCGAAACCACAACGACCCCCTGGCCTGCATAGGCTTTGCTCAGTTCAACTGTCTTCGGAAAGGCTTTGCGGCAGGGGTTACACCAAGTCGCCCAGCAATCCACGACAATCACCTTCCCTTTGTTGGAGGCAATCACCTTGTCGTAGCCCGCTTTATCCACAACCCGAACGCTAATCGATTTGTTCTCTTGTCCCCGCAATGGACCGTTAACACTGACCAACCCAATACCGGCCAGTACGAGACCTGTACACAGCAGACTTGCACTGAACAACCTACGCTGCGTCTGAATGTCATCCATGATGCTGCTTTTCCCACAAAAACGTTTAATCACCCGACGAGATGACATTTCGTACATGTCACTACTGAAAAGCTTACTGACCATGCCACTGAAGTCTAGTGAGGCCATGGTCTTTCCCCACCCCAAAAAAGGGGCGTTGTTCGATTCGGTCTGATTCTACCCGAATCGCCGTTCAGGAACGGCCAGCATACACCCGCGGGGTAAACTCCTCACGCAGAGTACCAGAGATCCCCCTTCAATTTTGGGTCAAACCTCGTGTTGAGGGCAAACAGGATGTTGAGGGCAAACAGGATGGTCGCTGGTTCGGCTTCGGGAGTGAAAAGTCATTGCTCTTCAGTAGATTTGCTGCAGCAGGCTGAGTAATTCCTGATCCCCGACATCACACGGGTTACCACTCATACTGTTGCCACGGGAGGCGGGGACCAGCAGTGGCAGCTGATCGGCACTCACACCCAGATCTCGCAATCGACTCGGAATCCTGATCTCACGACAAAGAGACTCGATTCGGCTCACGAATGCCCCGGCAGCAGCGGCGTTGGTCGAATGGTGAGAATCAAATAGCCGTTCCAGTTCTGCGAGCTCACGTTCGCGGACCGACTGATTCACTTTGAGTGCCGTCGCGAGCATCACCGCACAGGCGAGTCCATGCGGAATTCGGCAATGAACCCCCAGCGCCGCGGCAACACCGTGGGCCAGCCCTAATCCCGAGTTCGCCAGCGCCAGCCCGGATAAGAGTGCGGCGTGAGCCATCGCCTCGCGATCGGGTTTCGAACGGCCGTCCCGAACCACCGCTGGTAATGCCGGAATCGCGAATTTTAATCCCGCCAGACAGATCGCCTGAGGAATTGGTGCCGCACGTCGGGAAATGTAACTTTCGATTAACTGTGTGATCGCATCCATCCCGGTAGACGCGGTTGTCTCGCGTGACAAACTCACCGTCAGTTCGGGATCAATCAATACGATGCGGGGGACCATTAAGTCGCTGCGAATGCTTTTCTTGAATGCAGGTTGATAAGACGAAATGACCGCATTTTTTGTCACTTCGGTCCCCGTGCCGGATGTGGTCGGAACCGCGATCAGTGGGAGCGGAGGGAGGGTGATTTGCAGGCCCCGACCGACACCTTCCAGAAAATCCAGCACAGAATCTCCGTGGCGATTCTGTACCACGGCTGCTGCCGCTTTGGCGAGATCAATCGTCGAACCCCCGCCGATGGCGACCACGACATCCCGGTCATTCGGTGACAGTCTGCGAAATTCGTGCACCAGGGCATCGACATCGGCCACCTCGGGCTCGCGTGACGCCACCTGAAAGCGATGCAGCGGAACAGCGGGGTTGGTAAATCCCTCCACAAGTTCCTCGATCAGGCCGGTTCGTTCGAGTGTTCGGCTGCCGGAAACCAGCAAGATCCGGTCCCCAAGTCGAGCGGCCAGTTTCGGCAGTTCGGTTCGTCGTCCCCAACCAAAGACGATCTGATTCGGAGCGAGAAAATCGTAATTCATGATGGGCCACAGTATACTGAAGAAACGACTGGACGTCGCTGCTGAGGGCTGCCACAGTATTCAGCAGGATGATTTTGATTTTGCGGGTTTTAAGGATGGCGTGATGTCCGCGAATTTAACACCGATCAAAACGACGTTCACTCGTCGTTCAATCTGGATCCTGGCGGCCCTACTCGTGCTGAGCAGCGTCGTCGGTATCACGGCGTTTGCACAATTCAAAAAGACCCCCAAAGGGGAAGTCTGGGGTTTTCAAGTCAACGCGACGTATCCGCACGATCAGGCCGCGTTCACGCAAGGGCTGGTTTTCACCCAGGGGCGGCTGCTGGAAGGGACTGGAAAAAAAGGAGAATCGTCGCTACGACTGGTGGACCTGAAGACGGGAAAAGTACAAAAACAGGCTGATCTCAACGCCCATTATTTTGGCGAGGGGATCACGGTGCTCGGCCAGCGGATCTACCAGTTAACGTGGCAAAATCGGATCGGGCTGGTTTATGACATCGAGACCTTTGATCTCGAAACCACCTTTCAATACACCGGTGAAGGCTGGGGGCTGACCAATGATGGCAAGCGGTTAATCATGAGCGATGGAACAGCCACGCTCCGATTTCTCGATCCCGCCACGTTTGAAGTTGTTAAGCGGATCACGGTCCGCAACTCCGAAGGGAAGGTCTCGAAACTCAACGAACTGGAATATGTCAACGGCGAAATCTGGGCCAATATCTGGTACGAAGACCGGATCGCACGAGTCTCGCCGGAAAGTGGTGAAGTATTGGGCTGGATCGACCTGAGCGGACTTTACCCTCGCAGCAAACGGGGGAGTAACGAAGATGTGCTGAATGGAATTGCGTACGACCCGGAAAGCAAGCGGTTGCTCGTGACTGGCAAGAACTGGCCCAAGCTGTACGAAATCACGGTCAAACGGAAGTAAGTGACTCGGTTTTCCATCGTTCTCGGCAAGGAATTCTGGTAGTCTTCGCCGCATCTTGTTCGACGTTTTGCTGAGGATCAATTCTGTTTGACTTGATTCAATGACCCTGTACAAAGAGGTGCTCCGTTGCCCGTTTTCAAAGATGCTGAACTGACCCAATTTTCGTCGTCACTCTTCCGTGCTGCTGGCGTTCCGCAAGCCCAATCCGATCTGGTCGCCCGAAGTCTGGTCGAATCAAACCTCCGAGGACACGATTCCCATGGTGTGATGCGGGTTCCGTTCTATATCGGAAAAGTTCTCGACGGGACGCTGAATCCTCAGGCCACGCTGATCGTCGAAAAGGAATCGCCCAGCTCGCTCATGTGCGATGGGGGTTGGGGACTGGGGCAGGTCTTGTCACAGGATCTGATGCAGCGACTCATCGCCAAATGTCAGACCTCGGCCATCGTTTGCGGTACGCTTCGCCGCGCCTGCCACATCGGTCGACTGGGTGAATATGCCGAGATGGCGGCGGCCAAGGGTTTCACCGCCATGGTGATTGCAAACAATCACGGAGCCGCGCAGCGGGTGGCACCGGTCGGAGGAAAACGGCCGCGACTGGGGACAAATCCGATCTGCATTGGAATGCCAGGCGGGGCCAAAGGACCATTCGTGTTTGATATCGGGACGAGTGCCACCGCCGAGGGAAAAGTCCGTGTGAAAAAAATTGCCGGGCAATCCGTACCCCTCGGTTGGATTCTCGATCCGGATGGCAAACCGACCACCGATCCCAACCAACTCTACGGAAATCCGCCAGGGACGATTCTCCCCCTTGGAGGTGATCAGGCCTACAAAGGATTCGGTCTGGCTTTCATGATTGAAATGCTGGCGGGGGGATTCTCCGGGGGACAATGCGCCTTCCCCAATCCGCCACCCCCATTGGGAAATTGTGCCATGTTCTGGGTGATGAACCCCGAATTTTTCGGTGGCTCACAACACATCCAACAGGAAGTCGGTCAGCTGGAAACGTATGTTCGTGAGGTTCCCCGAATTGAAGGAGTCGCGCAAGTGACTTTGCCGGGCGATCCCGAACGAAACACCCTGCAGGCCCGACGGGAAGCGGGAATTCCGCTCGACGAGGGGAACTGGAAAGCGCTGACCGATCTCGCCAGCCAGTTGAAGGTCCCTGTCCCCTCCGTTTGAAACCGATCAAAACCCCTGTAGGTCAGGAACACGAAGATGTCGCATCCCTATGCGAGTGAGCTCGCAACTGGACTGGCTGCGGTCCGCGCGGCGGTCCGAATTTGTCAGGCCGTTCAAACAACGATTACCCCCGAGGCTTTGGAAAAAAAAGACCTCAGCCCCGTTACGATCGCTGACTTTGCCAGCCAGGCGGTGATCTGTCACGCCATCGGCGAGTCGTTTCCGGCAGACCCCATCATTGCGGAAGAAGATTCGCAAGAGTTACATCAACCGGAAAATGCCCGCTTTCTCGAGCAGATATCCAGCTTGATTCAGCAGGATTACCGAACCGCCTCTGCCGACGAGATTTGCCGCTGGATTGATCGAGGGGGAGCCAACACATTTTCCCAACGGTTCTGGACACTCGACCCCATCGATGGGACCAAGGGATTTCTGCGTCGGGACCAGTACGCGATTTCCCTCGCACTGATCATTGATGGCCAGATTGCACTGGGGATTCTCGGCTGCCCGAATTTGGCAACCAGAAATCCTCGGGGACATTCACTCTTTTATGCCATCGCGGGCCACGGAGCATTCTCGACCACGCTCGAACCGGGGGCAGAGATCACGCCCATTCGAGTGACTCAATCAGCCGACCCTGCGCTGGCTCGTTTTTGTGAATCGTTCGAGTCTGGGCACAGTGCCCATGACGAGTCCGCGATGATTGCCGAAAAACTGCGGATCACCGCCCCGCCAGTTCGAATGGATAGCCAGGCCAAGTATGCCACCGTTGCCGCAGGTGAGGCCGATGTCTATTTGAGACTTCCCACCAAAGCCGGCTATTACGAAAAAATCTGGGATCATGCGGGTGGGGTGCTGATTGTTCAAGAGGCTGGCGGGACCGTGACCGACCTGCAAGGCCAACCGCTCAACTTCTCGTGTGGACGTGAATTGCGAGAAAATCGAGGGGTGATTGTCACGAATGGTCCGTTACATCCCGCAGTCCTCGACGCCGCTCAATCCATCATTGCTCAAAAGGCTTCGAATCGGTCCGTGAATCGGTGAGGTGCGAAACCTCAACCATGACCCTGGGGCAGGAAGGAGAAAATCGGTATGTGGATCTCGCAACTCGACTTGCTGGCGTTTGGTCGATTCACCGACGTACGACTGAATCTGGGACCCGGGTTTCATCTGGTCTACGGCCCCAATGAAGCGGGGAAGAGCACCACCCTGCGCGCGATTCGACAGCTGCTCTACGGTTTTGATGAACGAACCGATGACAACTTTTTGCATGCGAATCCTCAACTGCGGATTGGTGGGGTTGTCTGCAGCCCACCCGATCTCGAACTGAAGGTGATTCGCCGCAAGACGCGCAAAGATTCGCTGCGAGGGGAAGATGATCACACGATTATGGATTCGGAACGTTGGAATCAATTGCTGGCGGGGATCGAAGAAAAAACGTTTTGCCAGCGATATGGGATTGATTATGAACAGTTGACCGAAGGGGGACACCAGATCGCAACCGGAAGTGGAGATTTGGGCGAAATCCTGTTCGCCACCGGTTCCGGGGTAACGGACCTCAATGCGGTCAAAAGTCGGTTGATCGATGAGGCGGAAGAAATCTTCAAGCCCCTAGGGAAAAAACAGCGTCTCAACATGGCGATCACCCGTTGGCAGGAACTGAAAGATCAGGTTCGTGATCAGTTGCTCTCGGTGACCCAGTGGGACGAAGCGGATCGGCTCCGCCAGGAAACGTTCGAGCGATTGAAACAGGTTGCCGAGAGATTCACGAATTTGATCGCCGATCGTGATCGATACCGCCGTTGGCAACAGGCCTGGCCACTGGTACAAGAATCGGACCGACTGAAACAAGCGCTTGCCCCGCTGCAGACCGTCCCGCGATTGCCATCCGATTTTCGAGTCAAGCGTCAGGAAGCCCTGCTGCTACTCGAACAAGCACGAATTTCCGAGAAACAGTCCTTGGTCGCAAAACAATTGGCAGAGGAGGCCATGGTCAAACTTGGTCAACCCTTGGGTCTCCTCGCACAAGCCGATCAACTGTCACTGCTCATCACCGCGTGGGGATCGTGTCAAAAAGGGATTGAAGATCGAGTCGGTCTGATGCTGCAGCGAAGTCGTCATACTCAGGCAATCGACGATCTACGACAATCGCTGGGACACAACCCAAGCGATTCAACGGATACAACTGAGACCGCCAGAAACGAGACCGCCACGCAATCCGTTGCCATTGATCGTGCCTATCGAACGCGACTGGGAATCCTGGGACGCCAGCAAACCGGATTCCTTAAATCGCATGAACAGGCCCAATTTCATCGCGATCAATTCGCTCATCAGCATGCCGAATGCCAACTTCGATTGGCACAAATTCCCCCCGGAAAGCCGCTCGACGAATTCCGAGATCGACTCCGTACCGTCCAAAACGATGGCGATCTTGAATCGCGTCTCGCCGAAGTTCAGCGGGAGTTATCCACCCTGCGTGACGATCTCCGCCGACAGGTCGACGCGCTCGGACTGCAGACTCTGACGATCGAAGCGGTGCTTAAATTGCAGGTGCCAGCGGCAACGGTACTCAAACGCATCGAAATCGATTTCCAGACAAATCAAGCCGAGCAATCTTTGCTCAAGTCTCGACTCGTCGACTTTGAAGCCTTACACCGTCAACTGGAACAGAAAATCCAGCATCTGCGGCAACAGTTCCAGGTTCCCACCGAAGCCGATCTGGACCATGCCCGCACTCAACGAGACGAAATCTGGTCAGAAATTCTTGCCACATGGAAATCCAAATCGTCCCCCACAGAAAAACAGATCGATGCCTTTGAAACCGCGCAGCGAGACTCGGATATCATCTCGGACCGATTACGGCATGAAGCAGACCGCGTAGCCCAACTCGCCGAAGAACTCGCAGATCTGGAAACCAACGAAACACAACAGCATGAAGCCTCGCTACGTCTGGCGGAACTCGAAGCGGCTCGGATTGAACTGGAAAAGCAGTGGCAAGCCCAATGGCCAGAACTGAAAGGGAATCGGCCGTCGCCGGGTGAAATTCAAGCCTGGCTGTCGCGTCACGAAGCATTCCTGAAAAACGAAGAATTAGTCAGTCGGCGCGAGCGGGAAGTCGTCACGATCACCAACCGGATCGCACAAAATCTTGCGACAGTTTCCCAATTATTGGGTAACGCCAAAGTGGATGATCCTGCTCAAGAGAATGCGGCCGACGGTGTGGGCTTGTCGTTAAAGGAACAGATTCAACAGGCGACAGACCAGTTGATCCGTACCGATGCGGTCGAGCAGACCCGTAAAGAGTTGCTCGAATCCTTGGCAAAACTCGACCGTGAAATCATCGAATCAACCGAACGTTTGGCCCGATCTCGTACTGAACTGCAGCAGTGGACGACATCCTGGCAAGCGGCCATGACGGAATTGGGACTCCCCGATGACGCAACTCCCGAGGCGGCGGCGACGTTCGTCGAGAACCTGAACGAATTGGCAGATCATCAGCGCCAGGGCGAGCAATTGCTCGAGCGAATTCGCGGGATTGATGCCGACGGACAACGTTTCGAGACGCGCTTCAAATCCTTCTGTGTCGAGGTCGCTCCGGATCTTGCAAATGACGATGTTGCCGACGGCATGGTTGCGCTTCGAGATCGGTTGATCGCCAGTCAGCGTATCGAGTCCGCCCGAAATGAACACCTGCTGAAAAAGAATCAGGCCGAGCAGCAACTGGAACAAGCCCGGGAATTAGGCCGACGGGGCGAGCAACTGGTTGTTGAACTTTGTGATGCAGCGGGAGTCACTGACGGCGAATTTCCGTCGCAAATTGCAGAATTTGGGGCGAGGCTCAATCAAGCGGGGCGGTCCCAAGCGGCCGCTGCGGCAGCGGCGCCAATCACCCTCATCGCCGAATCGGCTGCAAAACGAGAGGCGCTGTTTGAGCAACTGAATGGGATCGAGTACCAATCCCAAAGTCGAGATCAGTTCGAAGCTATGCTCGAACAAATCAATGCCCGACTGAGTGAACTCGCCGCAGACGAACCGAGAGATTTGTTCGACCAACAGGTGCGGCTGCATTCACTCGACGTTCTGGTGACACTGATTCAACAGCGGGAAACAGAAATCCAGCAGTTGGCCGTCGAACGAGACCTGCTCAATATTCAGTTAGGCGAATTCAATTTGAAATTGAGTCAGATGAGTGGTAGTTCGACCGCCGCTGACGCCGAAGAGCAGCGACAGTTGTGTTTGGCACAAATCCGCTCGGATGCCGAAGAATATCTGCGACTGAAGCTGGCCAGCACCGTCTTGCACACGTCGATTGAACGGTATCGGGAAAAAATTCGCGGACCCGTCTTATCGATCGCCAGCAACCTGTTTAAAGAACTCACCCTCGGCTCATTTGAAAGCCTGCGTGTCGACGAAGATGACAACCACAAACCAATCCTTGTCGGTGTTCGCTCGGGCAGCCGGACGGCGGTGAGTGTAAATGGAATGAGTGAGGGGACTTGTGACCAACTGTACTTGGCACTGCGATTGGCCAGCCTCCAGTTAGAAAAGGCCCCTGGCTGCAATATTCCCCTCATCATCGACGACATTCTGATCCAGTTCGATGATGAACGGGCCATCGCCGCCTTAAAACTGCTGGCAAAAATGGCCCATCAGCGTCAGGTCATTTTTTTCACTCACCATGAACATTTGCTCGATCTCGCCAGCGAGCATCTGCCGGGGGAACACAGACACCACCGGCTCGAGATTTTAACCAATTCTGCTGAGTAATCGTTGGTGGACGGCCTTCTCTGTTAGGAAAAGGTCAATGGGCCAGCATCGATCGGAGTTCCACCAGGGCCGGAGTCAGATTCGCAGAAATCCGGCCTAGAATTGCTCGATCCTCGGTCTGACACTTGACGAGATACCCATAGAGACGACGCCATGTTTCATAAACGTCGTTCATTTGCAGCTTGAGTTCCGCGTCGGGTTTACCACTGGCGATATCGTCGTGGAGTTGAGCGGCCAGATCCATGAGATCCGCAGCGTCTTTCAGGCAATTCGCTGCGAATGGTTGACGATCCTGTTCAATCCATCTTTTCACCGAAATCTCAATTTGCTCGGTAAAATTCAGAATCGATGCGGCTAAGTCCTCGCCTCCCTGGCGATTAAAATCATCATGCTGCAGATGCAATGTGGATCTGAGCGCTTTCACCGTCTGACTGATTCGACGCAGTACTCCCATCGCTTTATCACTGTCGAGATCCCGATAAACATCGAGAAAAGCTCGCTCCGCCAATTCGATCCTGCGAAATGATTCCAGAATTTCGGATTGATCCTGTCTCTGATTTACGACTTCGGTAAATTGGCTGCAGGCGTTGTAAAACTGGTCTGCTGTGGCGATCGCCTGCTTGGCTTTTGGTAACTGCATCACCAGAATCAACGGAGTTCGTTCGAAAAATTCGTCAATATCGCCCTTCAAATCCGCAGCCGTCTGGATGATCCGCGAAGAATCCACCTTTTTGGGCAACAACAATAATTGATGAATCTCGCTCGCTGTGGCCAAAACTCGCCTCAATCCTCGCTCGATGTAACGGTCCTCTTCCTCTCGCAGTTTTACAGCGAGTGGTGTCCAGAGGGTTTCAAACTGCTGGTATTCCTCCACAATCACCTTGGCGTCAGATCGTTCGTCCCGAATCACCGCAATCAAATTCAAAATCACCTGTCGGATCCGGCCTACAGCTCGCCGATAAACCTGCGCGGACTGGGCATTACCCAGTTCCGAAGCCATATCTTCTTGTAGATTTTCCAGATCGGCGACCAAACCCGCTGATTTCAACAACAATTGCCTTCGATCGAGTTGCGGCTGAATTCCCAGTGCCTGGCGAATTCGTTGGTCCGCCGAGTTCATTTTTTTGATCAGATCCAGAGATTCGTCCGGAACTCCTCGTAAATTCTCCAGGCGATAGGCCAGTTCACGCCAATCCGCGTCGAGCTGTCGCAGCTGATCCTGTAACGGTCGATCCAACGCATGTTTGTCTGCATATTTATGCAGACTCAAGGCAATCCCACTTAAGCGTATCGCTTGCGAATAACTTTGACGCAAACCCGGAACGGCATTGACCTGCTCGCTGAGTGCGAAGGTGAGCTGCGTCATCCCATCTGAAAAGGTGCGAATGAGCGGCCTGAGGACCTTAATATCCGCGACAGGTTGATTTTCGACCTGCCCATTCGCCGACTCACGAGCTGAATCAAACTCGGAACCAAACTCGGAATCAAACGAATTGCTGTAATCATCAATGAACCCACGGGTCCGATCCGAGGCGGAGCCTCCGCGCGATGGCTGGCCATTTTGAGCAAAAAGCATCGATCGAGTGGCGTGGGACGAAAAAATAAGGGCGAAAAGTAAAGCCATTGCGGGAACGGAAAGCGGTCCGTTGATGTTTGACGGATGTTTATGACAAAACATATTTCCAGAACTCCTTTCTGAAGCGGAGTTGGTTCGGAGGATGAAGCAACGAGTGAGATTCCGTAATCGTATTAGAGTAGCGAATCGGGGCGATCAGACCAAGTTGGAATCCAATCTTGAGCGGGATCGTGAAAGAGATCGGAAATGTAAACGAAAAAAAACCCGTTACACAGT
>JBIKZJ010000045.1:0-22168 GCA_044354755.1 Schlesneria sp.
TTCTTTGAACTGAGATTCCACAGAATTTGCATTCACGGCGGGTGCAGCGACATCGGTTCCGCTTGCTGGGGCGATTTGCGGAATCTGGGTATACAGTTTTCCATCTGTTGTTTCGGCCGCGATCACCAGGCCAGCACCTGCGATGCTGCTGGCGATTGCGAACGAAAAAATACGGAGGACGCGAACGAGCATCAGCATCAGTTCCTCTGAAAAAGGACTCGGTTACGGAAAAACGGGCTCTCACCAATTGAAATCCGATTCTATGGCGAATGGATGAATGATCTCGCATCAATCATCTCAATCGCGAATCATGCACATCCGATCTCGATTCGTCCACTCAACCGATTTCCAATCCGACCGCTTTTCCAAAAAAACGAGCACGTTTCCAGCGAGTCCTGCCCCTCGCGAGCGAGCCCCCATCGGGGCGTTTGCTCTCCCTTAACAAATCCAAGCAAGCCAAAGAACGAAACCGGAGGCGATTGCTGAGAAATCGCCTCCGGGTCTTCAATTTGAATTGATCGCTTTGCCTACTCATGTCGAGCACCGGCAGGTGACCGAGTTATTGTCCGCAATGAGCCCCAGCGGCACAGGAGGGAGCCTGAGCGGGGTCACAGGCACAAGCTGTTTGCACGGGAACTTGGCGTCGTACGGTCCGAGGCACACAGATCACCTTGGATTCCACTACTTGACGTGGGACGCAGCGTGTTTTGGTGACCATCTTCGTTTCGCAAACCTGACGGCAAGTGGTGTAAGGAACCTTGCGGGTCCGAACTTCCTGGGTCATCGAGCAAGTGGTATAAGGAACCTTCTTGGTAATCGTTTCGCAGGTCCACGAGCAAGTCGTGTAGGGAACCTGTTTGGTGATCGTTTCACAAGTCCATGAGCAAGTGGTGTAAGGAACCTTCTTGGTGATCGTTTCGCAGGTCCACGAGCAAGTGACGTAAGGGACCTGTTTCGTAATGGTCTCTTGTTCGTAACGAACACAGTTGTAAGGAACTTGTTTCACAACCGTTTCAGGAATCTTGCGGCAGACGGTGTAGGGCTGCTGACAGTGACGAACTTCCTGCTCCATACGGGTACAAGTGACGGTTCGCATTTCAGTCCGTGGAACCCAACGCTTGCAGCAGATCGTTCGGCAGGTCTGCTCGCAGACCGTGTGGCTGCATCCGGGTTTGTACACGCATTGGCAGCGGCACGCATCCCATTCCCACGTACCGGGATCGGTGACACATTTCTGCACGATCGGACCAGGAACCTGCTTAGTTTCTGTCACCCATTCGCCAGTGCAGTAGGGGACTTCCTTCGTTTCGCACACGGGCTTGCAAACCGTGTAACAGACATCGCGATAGCAAGTCTGCGTTTCGGTGCGGTACGTTGTGCAGCAGACTTCACGGTACTTGGTTTCACAAACCGGCTTCCTGATGGTGCAGCAAACATCACGGTAGCAGGTCTGGAAGTGCGGTTTCCGGATCGTGCAGCTGACGTCTTTATAGCATGTCTGGACGCATGGTTTGCGGATCGTGCAGGAAACTTCCTTATAGCAGGTCTGGAAGCAGGGCTTCCGTACAGTGCATTGTACGTCTTTATAGCAGGTCTGGTAGACCGGTTTGTTGACCGTGTAGCACTCGTCACGGTAACAGGTTTCCTGAATGTTCCGTGTGCAGGTGACAGGAACCTGTTCCGTGCAGGTATCGTAAACGGTCCGGCATCGATTAACGGTCCGTTGTTCGAAAACGGTTTCCTTCACGGTTTTATACCGCGTTCCGCAACCTTGGGCTGTACTGTAGTCTCCGCAGGATGGACCTGCAGTCGCTGAACAACGCTTGTAACTGGCCGCCCCACAATACGAGGCTTTCACTTGTGCATCGGAAGCGAGTACCAGCATGCTCGCCACGACGATCCAGACTGCATGTCTCATCTATCTGTCCCTTAATCCCTGTCAGATCGGCATATCATAGTGGTCAGTCACGATGGGATACTGCAGGCGCGCAACGGTCAAGATCCTGTTATCCAACAGCATCGACCGTTCACGTCAGCTCACTTGAGCCAAAACACGCATTTTTACGCGCCGCGTTCCATCGCGGTTGCACCATCCGTGGCTCAGGCGAGCCCGAAGCACCTATAACACCCATCCCACCGTTAATGTCGGCAAAAATGGCCACCAGACTCGAAAGTGAATCCTCAGTCGCTGCATAAATTCGACAGACTTGACCGAAGGAGAGCGACGTTACCCGCGTATTCGATACAGCCGGTACGTTGAGAGCCGGTCATGGCGGGGTTTGACGACGGATTTTTGGCCGTTTGGGATTTCGGCTCGTCCAAGCACACCGCTCGTCAGGGGAGGCGACGACTGCGGAATGGATTGACCTCAGTCGAATCGGCAGGACGAGAGCCACCAGGGACGCGGGACTGCGTACATTCCCAAAGCAGGATGGCTGCTGTGGCAGAAACATTCAGAGATTCCACTTTGCCGCTCCCTTGAAGCGTCACCAGGGAATTACAGGCCTGCGAAACCTCGGGGGCCAGCCCCTGCTCTTCATTCCCCATCACCAGTGCTGTTGGTTTACTACGACTGATCGTCGGCGTCGGGGTTCCCCCGCGAGTAGCCGCTCCGACGACCCAGTAGAAGGTCCGCAGGGCCATGATGAAAGACGGAAAGTGTTCGACGCAATATACCTCGACATGATCAAGCCCCCCCTCGGCCACCCGGTAACTCGCCTCGGTCGGAAACGCAGCCTGAGGGTGATCCGGAACAATCACTTTCGAGACCCCGAAGAATGCCGCCGAGCGAATGATCGCTCCGAGATTGTGTACATTGCTGATCCGATCGAGCAACAACAGGGTTTCTCCTTGACTGGACCAGCGCCTCAACTCGTCATGCTCAGGAGCACGAATCTCCGGGGGTTCGACCACCACCACCACACCACCGTGATGAATCGATCCGGAAATCAGTTCGAGCTCCTCAGACTCGACACACCGATAAATTAGCCGCTCCTGGGCCATCCACCGGCATAAATCGCCGAGTTGTGGAGCGGTTTCTCGATTAAAAAACAGACGCTTTACCGAATTCGAATTGGTTTCAAAACGAGTGCGAACAGCCTTAGCGCCGCAGATGACCAATTCCTTGGTACGCATGACAAACCTTCTGACATCGAAAAACAAAAAATGACTGCACAGACCTGAGAGTCGCCTCTCGGATGAAACGTCAACAATCTTCCACGGCAGTTTATCAGACAATTGACCGGGATGCCTTCGGATCGGGGAGTTGTGACCGGGAATTCCTGATTTGGTTGTCAGGGAAACGAATGCATCGCAGGACTCGGATTTCGCATGAGAACAGGGCATCCGTGCCAGTTTTCTCATTACGGAAGGCCGAAACTTTGCTGAGGGGATATTTCCGTATGATTCCCCTGATTTTACGGGAAAAAGAGGCAAATCGGGGCAGATCCTTTGTACTTCGGAAAACAGGAAGATCCCGTGGCACGCGGGCTGCTATCTGGTGACCAGGCGGAAATGAACAAGATTTGTTGGGATCACAAATTGGATTTCAAAACCGTCGAACTTGGCGGATCAAGGAAGAAAATCGAAGGAGAGAATCTTGAATACGGGTTGTCGCGTTAAAATGATCTGGAAACCGAAAGAACTTCACCGGGCTGGCTTCCTTTATCTTACGGCCGTACGCGAAGTCGGCCTCATCTGCTTGGGCTTAACACTGATTTTAAGTCTGTTGCTGCGGGGACATACACTGCTTCAATCCGATGTCGCTGATCAAAGTCCCGCAGCGCACCGAATTGGGTATTCCGTGTTGGGGATCACGGTTGATCAGGATCAACAACAGTTGGTTGCTCTGACCTGGCCAGGAGAACTCCACCGAATTGATTTAGCGACGGGGGCTACATCGCCACAATCCGCGTCGAAAAACCTGGTCTCCGCAGTGACTTCGGCCAAAAATTCGACAACAGTCATGTTGTGGGAGTGGGCCGAAGATTCACAAATTCACCATTGTGTCCACATTGATCGGCAAGAAACACGGCTCGTCACCAACGAATGGGTTTTCGACTCGGTGTCGACCGCCTCCATTTCCGTCTCATTCGCCGGCGAGTTCGCCCTCTTGATCACATCGGAAGGGGATGTGGTCGGCTGGGACCTGAGTCCCCCCACACCGGTCGAATGGAAATTCCGCATTGGCAAGGTTGGACCAGAAAGTCGTTTATCGTCGGATGGCCGTCAAATTCTGGTGAATTCCCGCGACGGGAAATCTTTTTTATGCGATGCACGGACAGGGACGGGGCGAATCGAACTCGACGAAATGCGAGATTGCTGCCGATGCACTGCCTGGTCGCGGGATGGAAAACTTTTGGCGGTTGGAGATCAAGCCGGGAATGTCCATCTGTTCGAGACCGAAACGGGCATTCGAATCTGGCACGACCAGCTTCCATCCGGTTTTGCCAGATCGGCTGCCCTTTCCCATGATGGAACACGACTCGCTGTCGGTGGGTTCGATCATATCATCCGAGTTTGGGATGTGACAAAAGTCTGTAAGCGTCCTGTCGAATTCACCGGACAGATCGGAATCACTCGCTGCCTTGCCTTTACTCCCAGCGATCAAACGCTGATTTCGGGCAGCCTGGGGGGAAAGATCCACGAGTGGTCATTGGATCAAGGAACAGTAATTCGCGAGTTGCACTGAATCGGCGACGGGCTGACATCCACTTGGATCCAGGTCAAATCAAAAGCGAAATCCCGACAAAACGAGATCGGTCTGCGCGAACCACGGTAGGCTGTTCATTCCCGACCTCAACATCTACGATTCTTAACGTCAAGAGAAACTGGAATCACGGGTGGGGAGCTGGTTTTTGAGCACTGATATTGAATCGCCGACGAAGGCTTTGACCGTGACTCAGTTAACGGCCAAGCTCAAGGGAGTCATGGAGAATACGTTTCGCTTTGTCTGGGTGAGCGGCGAAATCTCGAACTGCAAACAAGCGAGTTCGGGTCATGTCTATTTCACACTCAAGGATGAGGGAGCGCAAATCGCCGCAATTCTGTGGCGCAGTGCGGCGCAGCGATTGCGATTTCAGCTGAAAGATGGACTGAAAGTTCTGGCTGCGGGGCCGATCCAGCTTTATGAAACACGGGGACAGTATCAGCTCATCGCCGAACAGCTCGAGCCGCAAGGGATCGGAGCCCTGGAACTGGCGTTTCGGCAACTCCATCGCAAACTGGATTCGGAAGGATTATTTGACCTTGATCACAAACGCCCGTTACCCCTGTTTCCCCGTCGGATTGCACTGATCACCAGTCCTTCCAGTGCCGCTGTGCGTGACATGCTGCAGGTGATTACACGCCGTTGGCCGCGAGCGAATATCGTGATTGTTCCTGTCCCCGTTCAAGGAGCGGATGCCGCTCCACAGATCGCCCAGGCGCTTGGACAGGTGCATCAAATTCCCCATGTCGAGGTCGTGATCTGTGGCCGTGGTGGGGGAAGCCTCGAAGACTTGTGGGCGTTCAACGAGGAAGTCGTTGCCCGAGCCATCTATCAGTGTGCGGTGCCCGTGATCAGTGCAGTCGGACATGAAATTGACATGACGATTGCAGATCTGGTGGCCGACAGGCGGGCGCTCACACCGAGTGAAGCAGCGGAACTTGTCGTCCCGCTGGAATCGGATGTCCGCGCGTTGCTGGAACAATCCCGACATCGACTCACCTCGGCACTCCAATACCATGCTCAACGGGCACGGTTTCAGATTGAGCGAATTCAACAGCGTCCGGCACTGTCTCGTCCCCTCGACCGAATTCATCAACTGCAGTCTGAAGTCGACGATCTTGAAGAGCGAATGCGAGTCGCGGTGACGCGGCGGTTGGAATCCCGTCGCCAACAGATCGGAACGATTACGGCGTCACTTAATGCACTCAGCCCGCTCGCGGTATTAGAACGAGGTTATTCACTCACCAAACGACTCGTCGACGAAACCTTGATTCGAGATTTGCACGACATCAAAATCGGGGACCGAATCTCGACGTTGGTTTCACGTGGGAGTCTGATCAGTGAAGTGATTCAAATCGACGTGAACGATGATGTGGATTGAATTCCCCTCCCTGCGATTCTTGTTTTGAGCTGTCGAGGATATTGGGACGAAATGCCTACTCCGCCAACCAATCCCATACGGTGAGTCATTTAAGTCGAGGGTTTCGCTTGGCTGGGGGTAGGAGTCCTCATTGCGCTTTCCATTTGCCCGAGCAGATCTTGCAGTCGATTCACCTCGGCCAGTGACAAATTTTGCTCACCGAATCGCACCTGATAAAACAAGCGCGCAATGAGTCGCGGAGCATCAAAGAGTGTTGGGGTTGATAGCTTGGTTGCTAAGGACTGCGTCACCATTTCGGCAAATTCCTGCTGTGTCTGGGTGGAAGCCCTCACGATTCCCTCCCCTTGCATCAACCGATTAAAGCGTTCATAGAATTCGATCAACTGCCGTCGACCGACAGTCCCCTGCTCCGCATCGCGGTTCAGCCATGAGCGAATCCGCATGGACAGCCAGCGAGTCGCACCAACCAGTCCCGCCATGGCGAGCATCAGCAAAAATGCAATCAGTCCCCCTTCCAGGCTGAACCATTTCTCCCGTTTGGTGACGTGTTCCCACAGTGAGTGAATTGCTGCGGCAGGGGATTTCACCAGTTCATTCAAGAACAAGCGAATATTCGCCAGCAGCTTCCTCAATGGCCGGTAAATCGATTGTTCTTGTTGGTCGAGCGACATATTGATAACACTGTCTGCCCAAAGTCCATTGAGTGTCGATTGGACATTGTCCCAGAGTTTTTTCGGCTTCGGCGAGAACTTTTCGACACTCAATCTTCGCTCGTCCGCTGGGGTTGCATCGAAAGTGCTCCAACCTTCACCGCCGATCCACGGATTTGGTCGGTTAACCGTTCCCTTTTGTTGTCTTTTCGCAAATGTTTGTTCTCCCTCTGCAACCTTTGGTTGCTCCTCCGCGATCACGCTGGGAACTTTGTCGGTGACCCAGGCTTCGACCCATGCGTGTGCAAACCGCTGCTGGACTTCGAGAGAATTGTTTTTCGTTGGATTGGGGACGCCCCCCTTGTATCCAATCACAAGCCGCGAAGGAATCCCCTCCGCACGCAAGAGCAGGGCCAGAGCGGTTGCAAAATACTCACAGTGTCCTTCTTTGCGGTTAAACAGAAAGTCCTCGACCGGATCGACTTTCCTGTCTTTGATCGTCAAATCTAACGTATATCGGTAAAGCCCCGAATTCTTGAGATAGGATTCGATCGCACCGGCGCGTTCCCGTGAGGTCAATTGCTGAGTGACAACTCCAAGGTTAACACGATTTCGTCGGTTGAATTCTTGACGCACAATGTCATGGGCTAACTCAGGTATCGTATCAATTTTACTCAAGTTCTCATCACTCATTAATTTTTCAGAGATCTTTGTCGTAGCGTCCCAGTATTTCTGGTCTAAAAGTCCGCGCGAGGGGTCAGAGTTTTTTTGTAAATATCGTTTGAGCGGTGGGTTGTACGATCTTGTTTCCGTGATGTAATCGACAATTCCTGACCTTGGTGTATCGGTGGCCAAAGAGACTAAACCCGTCGTCGAATTTGTATTTACTTTTAGCTGATTACTGATCCCTCGAATCCTCAACGGACTGCCAAACGAAAAGAGGATATCTGTGCCATTTGGGTAAAGACGTATTCTTTGCGAGACAAATTCCTTTTTTGCTGTATCACGATCGATGAGTGTTTTTGAGCTAGTCTCTTCAAGCTGAAAGTTTGCCCAACTCGATTTTTCGTATGCGGTGAAAACCCTGGCACGAAACAAGGGTTCGTCCAAGCCAAGTTCCTGGGCATAGGCCTCCGCTGAAAGAGGTTTTTCCGTCGATTCCTTGTCAGAGATGCGTATCACTTTGGTCAGACTGATCTCAAAAACCGTTTCAGAACTTTCCAGAATGGGGCCAAGACTTCCCAAGCGGACAGTCTGGGCCAAACCGATTTTCTTTCCCAGCCCATTCCCCGAATCCTGACGGTTACCCATGTCGACCGGCCCGCCACTCCAGACACGAGGAACAAAGGCAAAAAAGGCGACGCTGACCAACAAGGCCGAACAACTGGTTAAAAGAACTCCCGTGACAAATCGGTTGGTCAGCCAACGAGATCCCTCCTCGTGGTGGACCGACCCTCGCACTTCGCTCCGGGGACGCAAACGTGAGCTCTGCAGAGAAGTGTTGGTAACGTCAGAATTGGCTGTGGCAAACGAATTGGCCTCCTCTCCGGCGAAGAGTTTTTCCGCCCGCCATAAGGAAAAAAGTGAAAGTGTCCAGATGGCGGCAAACATATAAGAGATCGCGGAGATTCCAAACCAGCCTTTGGTTGTCAGGACCGAAGCCACCGCAAGCTGCAGCACCCCCAGTGCCATCAGAAACCAGTAAAGTCGTGCCGTTTTTGACTGAAACAGGACGATCCAGGTCGCGTAGAGCAAAAGATGAGTTCCCGCCAGCAGCTTGCGTTCCGAGCCCTGCCCCACGAATTCAACAAGCGTGGCAAATAGGGCAATCATTCCGAGAACATTCGCCGCGGAAGTATTCAAACCAGGAAGACCAGGAGGCTCGGTCTTGTTGCCTGTGGAATCGGCTCGCCATGTGGCTGTTGTTGAGAAGGGTTCCTGCAACGGATTCACATTTTCAGCGGCTTGGTCCGCAGACCTTTGCCTGAATCTTTTCCGTCCCTCGTCATATTCCGCTGATTCAATCGTTTTCAGCCTACGCTCTGTGAACAGAAAGCCTACCAGTGAGATGGGTATCGAAAAAAACGCCAGAGAAAATCCCGATGAGAGACTCCCGATCGGAGCCCCTTCCGATTCGGCGCAACCAAGAATAATGCCAATCAGCGAAATGAGCGAATAAATGCTGACTTTAAACACAAATTCCAGATCTCGGTCCCTATTTTTTTGCATGTGATTCTCACTGAGTCGCGATCGATGCCGATGTAAGCCGAATGTTGATTCCCCTCATCGTTTAAGCGTCGTCATCAAATAACAGCAGTTGATCCCGTTCAAGTTGACTCAGATTCAAAACATCAATCCGCGGAGTCAGCAGCGAATCGTAGGGGCGTGGGCTCGAGCGAGTGGTGACCAGCAGAATTTGTGCAGCGGCTGAACTCGACTGCAACGTTTCCTGCAGAATCGAGTCGATGTCGGTTGCGGAGCCGGGGTTGATGCTGGCCAATCCGTCAAACAGCGATTCGAGTGTCTCCGCATTTTTGCGACCATTCCACTGAAATTTTTCGGCCCCCGTGACCACCAGCATCAGGTCCGCATCCCGATTTTCACGGCCACGCCCTACGAGCAACGATGTGACAAAGCTCAACGCAAAATCGATCTCGTCATCGTCAATTCGGGAATTCGACTGCAGATTGGATCGCGGCGGTTTGAAGAGATCCAGCACGATTGCCAGCGGACGCTCCCGATTCTGCTGGAATTCCCGTAGAATTAACTCCCCACGCCGAGCGGTTGATCGCCAGTGGATTGCGCGCGGGTTATCGCCACTGCGAAATTCTCGTAACTGGCTAAAATCGTCATGGAAGATTCCGTGACGAGGTTGACTTCGTGAGACAAGCTCCATGGCCCCCTCTAATCGCTGTCGCCAGTTTGGCAAAACGCGTCCGATCCGAGGGTACACCAGCAATTCGTCCCCCATGGGGAAAATTCGTGATCGTTCGACCAAACCGAGTGGAAATCGTGAAGCACATCGCAACGGTCCGAACCGATAATGGCCTCGATGTGCCAACCGCAGCTGATACTCACCGGCCGCCGTCTTTCTCGGTGAGACACGCGAAAAAAGAACGTTTGCGTTGAGAAGCTCTTGTGCATGGGCGATTTCATCGCGAATCGACATCATCCAGAGGGAAAACAACGGACGACTGTTGCGCAGCTGAATCTCGACCGAAAATAACTCGCCCTGCATTGCCCGACGGGGGATTTGACGCTGGACGATCGCCGATTGCAACATTCCAAATGTCATCCAGCCATTGATGACAAACGGCCCTGCCATCAATGCAAATACCATCAGCAGTGTATTTTGCCGGGTCAACATCGATCCCGTGAAGAGTGTGATCAGAATCCCCAGATAAATCCAGCCTTCGAGCGGGATGAACATCCGATGCTGTGTCACCATCAGCCCTGGAAGCCGGGAATGCTTGAACGAATAGATCTTGAACAGGGGCAGCACACCAGCTAGCCCAATCAAAATGACAAAACCACGAAAGAGCACATGCCCCGAAACCGACCAATTTTTTGCGATCGCGGGAATCAGAAAATAGACTGCGGTCAGCAACAATGCGATGCCGATCGGCAGCAGCGCCTCGACGAGCGTTCTCATTGACATTCTTGCGGACGACGTGAATTCAGACATGCAGCACGGCCGATGTTCGAACGATACAGTTCCTCAGCAAAACCCTTGATATTACAAACATCTGGCGAGATTTCGTCCAGTCTGTTCTGACTGGACGGGGGCGAATATTCGGGAAATCACCGAATATTCACAAACAGCATTCGAACCACCTTAATCGTTTGCTGGGAGTTATGGGGGATCGAGTCGTTCCCTTCCAAGTCTTGTTTCCCTCTCGGATTTCCCTCTTGGATTTCTCTGGGGGCAATCTCTGACTCTGAAAAGCGATGTCGTCGGTCAGACAGCCATCGCGGAGTGATTGGCTGCCGCGAATCGCAAAATTAGAAAATGAAATCCGAGGAATCCCTCGTGAAAATTGAATCAGCGCGACGAATCCATTAGGATTGGGGAAGACGATTGAAGTGACAGACCGAAGCGCTGCGCTGAAAGCTGTCTTGTTTCCCCACAGACTTGAAAACGACGATTGCAAATCGAACTCGCCAGCAACCGACTTCAGGCCGGTTACTCTGCGTGATACCAACTTGCTGCAATTTCGTGTTTCCGGTTTGGTAAGGACGAAAATCCCCGGCAAGATCACAAGATAAATGGAGTGAGTATGCGTCATTTGTATGTATTCCCTTTGGCTGCCCTGTTCGCACTGCAGGCAATGGTTCCGTTCGCGCACGCTCAGGATGCTGCGGTTGATCCCAAGCCAACTGAGGAAAAATCTGCTGCAGAAAAACCAGCGGAAAAACCTGTCGAACTCCCGACAAAGCTGAAGGTGGTTCATCTCGAAAATCCCTCGGGCGTCACGGTTCACGCCGGAACGGGCCATGTCTTTATCACTTCCCGCCAGGGAGTTTTCCGCTTTGCTCCGGTAACCAACAAAATTTACCTTGAAATCGAAGGCTTTCCGACAGATGTCTACGGGAAGGGTCCCAAGTACAACATCGGGCCCCTCGGTTGTACCCTGTGGGGAGCGGATCGTCTGATCGTTCCCGATGGAAGTCAGCCTGACGGTGAAGAAATTGTTCGGGTTTATAAGATTGCCGATGAACTCCCTGCCAAGCCACGCAAGGCGACCGAATCCGAGTTCGTACTGGGGCCCATCAAGGGAAATCCGGAAGCAAACTATAAAGGGGAAGGGAACTATTACGCCTCGGTCGTCTGGAATGACACGATTTACGTGACAGCCAATGGGGATGACACCAAGGGTTGGATTGTCAGTTCGAAAATTGTCGATGGCAAGCCGGGTGATCTGGTGGGGGCCATCGCCACCAAGGAAAAAACGCAGGTCGATGCCCCTGTGGCGATCACGGTCACGCCTGACAATTCCAGTCTTGTGGTCGGTCAGATGGGCGAAGTCAGCGTTCCCGGTGACTCGTTGCTCAGCTTCTACGATAAAGAGGGGAATCTCACCAAAAACCTCAAAACCGGTTTGCATGACATCACGGGTCTCGCCTACAGCCCAAAAACCGGGAAATTGTATGCGACCGACTTTGCCTGGGCGGAAGAAGTCAAAACGACCGGAGGCCTGTTTGAACTGGTGATCGAAGGTGACGAAGTGAAGCCAAAGAAACTTCTGAGTCTTGATCGGCCGACAGCACTCGCCTTCGACAAAGAAGGAGCTCTTTACATCACCGTTTTTGGTACCGGAAAAGAGACGGGAGACAAGCCCAATGGCGGATTGATCCGACTCGAACCAGGACTGTAATCGCCATCACGACCCACACTTTTTGCTGACGATTTCGAAAATTTCACTTGCCGCAAACGGTCTCTGACTGTTTGCGGTTTTTTTGTAACAGCGCTGAAAAGGGCTGTGATCTGTTACAATCCGCCGCTGCCGCCACCGGAATTTCTCGTGGTGTGAGCGGATCTGATCGGCAATCTCGGAAAGTGATTTTGTGAACAAAAAAAGTCTTGACCGAATTTTTGCCCCTTCCTCGATCGCTGTCGTGGGGGCGAGTGATCAACCGGGGTCGGTTGGCGGAGCCGTATTCGCCAACCTCTGTTCCGCCGGATTTTCTGGACCTGTCTGGCCAGTCAATCGCCAACATGCCGTCGTCGGTCAACGGCCTGCGTTCGCCTCGGTAGCAGATTTGCCGGAAACACCGGACCTGGTGGTGGTTTGCACGCCCGCGGCTTCAGTCCCAACACTGATCCGTGAATGCGGTCAACGGGGAGTCTTGGGGATGATTGTGATTTCCGCTGGCTTTCGGGAAGCGGGGGCCAGCGGGCGTCAGCGCGAGGCTGAACTGCTGGAGGTTCGAAACGAGTTTCCAGACCTGCGTTTGATCGGACCAAATTGCCTTGGAGTATTGCGGCCCTCGGCGCGCCTGAATGCCAGCTTTTCACCGGTGATGCCGCGTCCGGGTCGACTGACGTTTCTCTCGCAATCTGGAGCACTCTGTACGGCAATTCTTGACTGGTCGATAGAACGTGAAATTGGATTCGCCACCTGTGTTTCGATGGGGAATATGGCCAACGTCGGCATGGGCGAACTGATCGACTATTTTGCGGAAGACGATCAGACCGATGCGCTGGTGCTTTACATCGAAGGGCTCGACGACGCAGCACATTTTCTGTCCGCAGCCAAAGCCTGTACCCGACGGAAACCGATTATCGCGTACAAGGGGGGAAGATTCCCCGAATCTTCTGCAGCGGCGGCATCGCATACTGGGGCGATGGCAAGTGCCGATGCCGTATATGAGGTAGCCTTTCGACATGCGGGTGTGGAACGAGTCAATTCCATTGAAGAGCTGTTCGATTGCGCAAAAATCCTGGTTGGACCGCACCGGACATGGGGGCAGCGGCTGGCAATCGTCACCAATGCTGGTGGGCCTGGGGTGATGGCCAGCGATGCCTGGCTGACACTCGGTGCCCCGCTGGCAAAGTTGTCCGCAGAGACACTCGTTGCATTAAACCAACAACTCCCACCCACCTGGTCTCAGGGAAATCCGGTGGATGTCTTGGGAGATGCCACGGTTGAACGGTTTCAGACGGCAATTCAATTGGTCCTGAAGGATCCTCAGGTTGATGCGATGCTGGTGATTCTGACCCCTCAAACCATGACGGACCCCGCGTCGATCGCCGCCGCGGTGGTCGCGGCCAGCAGGACGACTTCCAAGCCGATTGTCGCCTCCTGGATTGGGGGCGCAACCGTCCAGGCGGGCCGGGCGATCCTGAGAACCGCCCATGTTCCCGTTTACGATTTTCCCGAAGAAGCAGTGAGATCCCTCAAGCACCTGATGTCCGCTCAAAACCGCGCTCAGCCTGAAAGCGTAGATCCGGATCGACTGCAACCTCCATTCTCTGCGTCCGTCGTCAAAGCTCTCGTCTTACCGGTGCAGAATGGCATGATCACAACGTCCGCATTTGACCTCAATCGCCAGTCACGGTGGCGTCAGGAACTTGCGAAAACTTCGGGGCTACTCGGCGAGATCCGTTCCAAACACATGCTGGCGGATTACGGAATTCCGATTGTCATGACCGAGGTTGCTCATTCGGTGGACGAGGCCGTTTCTCTGGCGGAAACCATGAAATTCCCCGTGGTTTTAAAAATCGTTTCACCAGACATCTCGCACAAGACCGATGTCGGCGGCGTGCGATTGAATCTCGTCGATGCGAGCGATGTTCGCGACGGCTACCTGGAGATGCTGGCGAGCGTTGGGCGGCACGCACCACACGCAAAAATCGCAGGGGTTGCGGTGCAGAAAATGGTGTCTGCCGCGCGAGGTATCGAAGTGCTGCTCGGGATGAATCGCGATCCTCAATTCGGATTGGTGCTTTTATTGGGGGCTGGCGGTATTACTGCCGAATTGCAACAGGACTCGGCCCTGGAATTACCCCCGTTTAATGATGCCGTGGTCGACCGAATGCTCCATTCACTCAGATTATTTCCGCTGTTGGCTGGATATCGTGGCAGGCCAGGTGTTGATCTGGAGCAGTTGAAAAGCGTGATCCTCAAGTTTGGGCGGATGGCGGAAGAACTGCCGGAATTAATCACAGGAGAAATCAATCCGCTACTGGTTACTGCAGATCAAGTCATGGCACTCGATGCACGCATGATTAGCTCGGGGCCCCTCCAACCGAACTGAAGGACCGGCTCCCCGCAAAACAGATCAAATTCCAGGATCAATCAGGAAAGTGACATCGAATTCAGGTACGGGATTTCGCTTCACTCCCCATGAACGAGTCCGTCCAGTATTATTCCGAGCGATTCCATCGGGCTTGAGCACGAAAGTGCGGCTCGGGCGTTCCGGATGATTTACAAAAAATTCCGAGGTTGAAATTTAAGGGGACAGCATGAGAACAGCGGTTGCGTTCGTGATGTTGATTGCCGGCGGATTCACATCATGCAGTCAAGCCAGTGATTGGGGTCATTGGCGGGGTCCCCTCGGTAACGGCAGTGCGATTGAGGGAAATCCGCCGACGGAATGGAGTCTCTCGAAAAACGTGAAATGGAAAATCGAAGTTCCCGGAAATGGATCTTCATCGCCCGTGATTTGGCACGATCAGGTCTTTATCACGACCGCAGTCTCGACCGCTGGCAGAAGTCAGGGGGGACTTGCGACGCTCAGCTATCAACTCCTTTGTTTTGATCGCGCGAGCGGAAAGCTGCGCTGGCAACAGGTTGCAACGGTGGCCAAGCCCCATCAGCAGACGCACGCAACAAACGGCTTTGCGTCGGCATCCCCTTGTACCGATGGCCAGCACGTCTACGCCCATTTTGGTTCGCGTGGCCTGTACTGCTACACCATGGAGGGCGAACTCAAATGGAAGCGGGATGACTTTGGGAATATGAATATCCGCAATAGTTTCGGCGAGGGGAGTTCTCCCACGCTCGACGCCGACAAGATTTTCGTCCCCTGGGATCACGAAGGGGGATCAGCCATCTATGCACTCGATAAAACAACGGGAAAAACCATTTGGAAAACCGCACGCGATGAATCCACCTGCTGGGCAACACCCCTGGTGGTCGACAACGCGGGCCAGAAGCAAGTCATCACGAACGGACAAAAGTCGGCTCGGGCTTATGATGCCCAGAGCGGAAAGGAACTCTGGCGATGCGGCGGCCAGACGGAACGCCCGGTTGCTTCACCCGTGGCGGCCAATGGTCTGGTTTTTATCGGCAGCGGTCATCGGGGTTCATTCCTGGGTGCATTTCGCTTAAACGGACAAGGGGACATCAAAGGGACCAAGAGCGTCGCCTGGACCATTGAGAAAGATACCCCCGATATCGCCTCGCCCCTGTTGTCCTCGGGCCGAATTTATTTCCATAAGGGGAAAACGGGACAATTATCCTGTGTCGATGCCGTCACGGGAAAACCGTTCTACATGGGAAGCCGTATTTCCGGGCTCGATACCATGTACGCCTCGCCGGTTGCCGCAGGGGGGCATGTCTACCTGACCGCTCGAAATGGAACGACCGTCGTGATTAAGGATGCCCCGGAACTGACAGTTGTCGCGACCAACGATCTCGGGGAAACCGTGGATGCCTCACCCGCCCCGGTGGACAACGAACTGTTCATTCGTGGAGAAAAACATTTGTTTTGCCTGGCAAACCCCGCAGCGAAATAAAAAACAGATCCTGATCTGAAAACGCTCGTTCCAATCGTTCCACAGATTTCGATCGATTGGTTCGGACGCGTTTACGTGTGACAATCGCTCAAATTTCTTGGGATGACATGGAACTGAGGCGATTTCTGTAGTAGTATTGATTTGTCACGCGGAATTCGTTCTTGGGAGACGAGCAGCGATGCGATTATTTGGTGGGGCGACAGGCTCATTTTGTGACCGTGTTTCACGACGATCTTTTTTGCAGATCGGTTCGTTGGCAGTGGGGGGGCTCTCCCTGTCACAATTGCTGGAAGCGGATCAAAAACGAGGAAACGGCCGGTCACACAAGGCGGTGATCATGGTCTACCTGTCGGGTGGACTCGCTCATCAGGATTCGTTCGACCTGAAGCCACTGGCCCCCGCCGAAATTCGTGGCGAATTTTCTCCGATTCCCTCTGCCGTTTCTGGCCTGGATGTGTGCGAATTGCTGCCAAAACTGGCCAGCATCATGAACCAATGCGCCGTGATTCGGTCTGTGGTGGGTCAGCGTGACGAGCATTCCAGTTTCCAAAATTTGACTGGCTATACGATGGGTGAGACCCAGCGGAATCAGTACCCAAACTTTGGGTCGGTCGTCTCGAAAATTCAGGGACCCACCGATCCGATTGTTCCCCCATTCGTCGATCTGTTTCCGACCATGCAGCATCGTCCTTATAACAGCACCGGATCGGGATACTTGGGAAGTCCGTACCAGCAGATGCGAGCCGACGGTGAAGATCTCGCCAGTATGAAACTGCGGTACATTGAATCCCTGCAATTTTCCAGCAGACAAAAGTTGCTCGAAGGGCTGGACACGTTTCGCCGTGCCGCTGATCGCAGCGGTATGAATGACCTGGATCAAAGTTATCGCCGCGCGTTTGAAGTACTGACTTCCTCCAAACTTCTCGAAGCGATTGATGTCGAGAAAGAGAATCCACAAGTCCGCGCCCGGTACTCGCTCGGCTCATCAAAACATCAAGGGGACGGTGCCCCTCTCTGGAATGATCAACTGTTAATCGCTCGTCGATTAATCGAAGCAGGTGTCCGCGTTGTCACTGTCGCTTACGGGTTTTGGGACACCCACGGAAATAACTTCGCACACATGAAATCGAACCTCCCCGTAGTCGACGCAGGTCTCGCAGCCCTGGTGGAAGATATTCATGAACGGGGTTTGGCCGACGATGTTTCGCTGGTGGTCTGGGGTGAATTCGGTCGCACACCGAAGATCAACAAAGACGCGGGGCGTGATCACTGGGCACCAGTCCAGGCGGCGCTTCTTTCCGGTGGCGGGATGCAAATGGGACAAGTGATCGGATCCACCGACAAGACAGGTGGGTATGCGGAAACACGCCCTGTGCATTACCGGGATGTGCTGGCCACCATTTACCACAATCTGGGAATCGATCCCCACGAGTTCGTGCGAGATATCAATGAGCGACCGATACAGATCTTGCCGGAAGATGCGCGACCGATACGTGAACTGATTGGCTGATTTTTCCAACGCACAAACGCCACCGATTTGCCCTCTTGATCCATTAAAAAACTGACCGCTGGCGATTCCGACTTCGAGAATCAACACCGCAGGAATTCCACTGATGCTCAGTCTTCAAACTGCTGGAATGACGCTGCGAAACCAGGTTTCACGCCGCGAACTGATGCGAATCGGGGGGCTGAGCGTCTGTGGATTATCGCTTCCTCAACTGTTAAATCCCGTCTCGACATGGGGAAAAGAGTTTCGTCCGCAGGCGATCATCCGCCCCTCATCGGGAAAAGCCCGGTCTTGCATCGTTCTGTTTCTCATGGGGGGCCCCCCCCAGCATTCGACCTGGGACCCCAAACCCGACGCTCCCAGCGAGGTGCGAGGGCAAATTGGTCCGATTGCGACATCGATCCCCGGCGTATCGTTTGGTGAATTGATGCCCAAGCTCGCGGTTCGGGCGGATAAGTTAGCCGTGTTGCGAGCCGTTTCCACCAATGACAATGCACACTCGTCGAGTGGTTACTACATGTTGACCGGGCGGCCACATGCACCCATGAATGCCGAAAATGCTAACCCCGGCCCCCCCAATGATTGGCCAAACTGGGGAGCTGTGCTGCAGCGACTGTCCCCCCCCGCTCGGGATCTGCCAACTTCGGTCCGTTTGCCCCACCATATTTTCAACACCGATGGTTCGGTCTGGCCTGGCCAGGATGGAGGGATGCTGGGACATATCGCCGATCCATGGCTCTTTCGCTGTGCTCCCGCTTCGCCCGATTACCGGATTACCGAATTTCAGCTTCCTCGCGAGGTTCCACTCGAACGCTTGTCCGCGCGCCGTGATTTGATTCGAGAACTCGAACGATCGCGCAATTCGAGCGGGTCTGTCGGTCTGTCTGGAACATTTGGCGAACAGCAACAGCGCGCGTACGGTGTGCTGGCCTCGGCCGCCTCGCGCGGGGCATTCGATCTCTCGGCGGAAAGCTTCGAAACCCGCCAGCGGTATGGAGCGACGCAGTTCGGCCAAAGCTGTCTGCTGGCCCGCCGTTTAATCGAGGCGGATGTCCGGCTGGTTCAGGTGAACTGGTATCGCGGGGCGGATGAGCCCTCGGACAAACCCTGCTGGGACTCGCACGCAGACGAAACCAATCGCTTAAAACAAGTCCTGGTACCCCCGACGGATGATGCGGTGTCGGCACTGCTGGATGACCTTAGTGACCGGGGACGACTCGAAGAAACACTTGTCGTCTGCATGTCCGAATTTGGGCGTACACCGCGGATCAATGCCAATGCAGGCCGAGATCACTGGGGCCCCGTATTTTCCATGGCCTTGGCCGGAGGGGGAATTCAAGGGGGGATCGTCCATGGAGCCTCGGACGACCTGGGTGCCTACCCACGCTCGGGCCGCGTCGTTCCCGAGGATCTGACCGCCACGATCATGCACTGTCTGGGATTTGCGGCGGATACAGAATTTTTCGATCACCAGGGGCGTCCACACGCCATCAGTCGTGGGCAGGTGATTCACTCCATTCTCGCCTGAGATTTCCGCGTGGCAGTTCGTCGTCAATGTCTAGGATCGTGTCAGGTTGATTTCTACGGCAGTGGGGGCAATCGAGTTTTCACCCGACTCCCATTGTTGTTTTTTATGATGGAAAACCATGGCTAGGCAATTCTCGCTTCTGTTTGCAATCTTGTATGGACTGAATTTGCCTGCCGAACCCGGTACTCGGCACGCGTTGTCTGCTGCCGAGTCTGCCAAACCGAACGTCCTGTTTATCGCAATCGATGACCAGAACGATTGGATCGGTACCATGGGGGGACATCCACTGGCAAAAACGCCACAGATTGACCGACTGGCAAAGCGAGGGACACTGTTTCTGAATGCCCACTGCCAGGCTCCGCTCTGCTGTCCCTCACGAACCAGTGTATTACTGGGTGTTCGGCCTACCACCACCGGCGTCTACGGGCTGAATCCCTCATTCCGTACGTTGGAGCAATGGAAAGACCGGGTCGCACTGCCGCAACATTTCCAAGCACATGGCTACCGGACACTCACTGCCGGTAAAATTTATCATGGCGACCCCGGTAGCCCTGAACTACGACGAAAAGAATTTGATCTCTGGGGCCCATCAGGTGGGATTGGTGTCACGCCCAAAAAGAAATTAATCGGCAACACACCGATGGGAAATCACCCTCTGATGGACTGGGGAGTGTTTCCCCACCGTGACGAGGACAAAGGGGACTATCAGGTCGCCAGTTGGGCCGTCGAGCAGATCAAATCGGCCCGCAAGGATGAACCCTTCTTTCTGGCCACGGGCTTTTTTCTGCCCCACGTCCCCTGCTATGCGACCCAAAAATGGTTTGATCTTTATCCGGATGATGATCGCGTACTCCCTCTGGTCAAAGCGGGGGACCGCGCTGACACGCCGCACTTTTCCTGGTATCTCCATTGGAACCTCCCCGAACCACGACTGAAGTGGGTTCAAGAGCATGACCAATGGCGCAATCTGGTCCGCTCGTATCTCGCCTGTACCAGCTTTGTCGACGCGCAAGTCGGGCGACTGGTCGACGCCTTGGAGGAAGCAGGTCTTGCCGACAACACCATCATTGTGCTGTGGAGTGATCACGGCTGGCATCTGGGAGAAAAAGGAATTACCGGTAAGAACACGCTGTGGGAACGCAGTACACGTGTTCCGTTGCTATTCGCAGGACCAGGGATCAGCCCCGATGGACGCTGTCGTCAACCGGCCGAGTTGCTCGATATCTATCCGACGTTGATTGACTTGTGTCACTTGTCAGCGCGTACGGATCTGGAAGGAATCAGCCTGATGCCGCAACTGAAGGACGCCACAACCCGACGCGAGCGGCCCGCCATCACCTCGCATAATCAGGGAAATCACGCGATTCGGAGCGAAAACTGGCGATACATTCATTACGCAGATGCCAGCGAAGAGCTTTACAACTTGCAAAATGATCCGCACGAATGGGAGAACCTGATTAACCACCCGCAGTACGCGGCCACCGTTGCCGAGCATAAGCAGTGGCTTCCCCGCGTGGATGTTCCTCCCGCCCCAAAGAGTGCTCATCGGGTCTTGACCTATGACAAAAAGACCGATGAAGCCATCTGGGAGGGGGAGCGGATTCTCCGGACGGATCCCATTCCCGAGTAATCAGGCTTCAGAATGTCGAAAGCCCTCGCGTCAGGTCATGGGGATAAACCGACTTAACAGCATGGCGGGAATCACCAGCGCTGAAGTTGCCAGTGCGTGAACCGCGCCGTAACTCGCTGCATCAGGCGTATTGAGAAACCAGTAGATCAGCGTCGAATCCAGAATCACCAGCGATAACAACATCACCTTGATACTCCCCTGAACCGTTGCGGGTGAGGGATTCCGTAACGCCTCAATCGCCCGACGATTGATCGTAAACGCAACTACCATCAGCATCGCTAGCGCAACCCCGACGGGTGACCGTTCCGGCATATTGATCATGAGCCACGCCAGGACCACAAAGCCCATATTGATAATCCCCTGCGCCAAAGCCAACTGCCAACGATTGCTGACGCGTGCTTCGGTCCGGGCGAAAACCGTCACACCCGTGATGTACAACCCCAGGCCCAGCGCTGCGGGAAACAGTGGTAGCGAAACCATGTTCGGGATCCATTCGGTCTGCAGACTGCCCCCCAGCATCACATTCAGGAATCGGCAACTCCCCATCGCCAGCGGGCCGAGCCAGGTCCGCTTCAGGATCCGGTCATAACCAAGAATCGCTATCACCAGTAGCAGAGCAACTTGCAGGCTCACGCGACTCACCATCCCCGCCGCCACGATCCCCACAACCATCAGTATCATTCCCAAAACCGTGGCCGATTTGAGCGAAACACGCCCGGACGGAATTGGTCGTCCGGGCCGCTCAGCCGCATCCTGTTCGACATCAAACACATCATTGAACACCATTCCCGCGAGATAGAGGCAGCAGGAAGCGATCAATAAACCGGCAAATTCCCCTGGATAAGTCCAGCGAGCGGATTGTTCGAACGGTTCCCCCACCGCCAGAGCCACCGGTCCATACAGGAATTGATGGGTGAGCACGAATCCCAGCACAATATCCGCCATGGCGGTGAAGACCGTCGGCAGTCGCAGTAATTGCAAATAAGCCCGCATTTTTCGCCTCGTCAACAAATCAGAAATTCAATCCCCAGATTATGTCAGGCGGCCAAATAAATGGCTATTCGCTTCCGACCCATACCCGAGTCGCGCGTCAACCGGCGAGAATTTTCGTGGCCTGTGATGAATACGCATCGAAGTCTGCGCATAATGATGCCTCTTCGATCGGCAGACGATCTGGAGGATTTGTGCTCGTCTCTTCGTCGTTCTCCTGTGAAAGTGCATTCAAGATGAAAATCGCCGTGACCGATTACTCGTTTGCCAATTTGGATGTGGAAGAAGGAATTCTTCGCCCCCTTGGTTATGAGCTGATTTCGCTGAAAGAAAAACGTCCCGCTCCAGAAATTGCGCAATTAGTTGCCGATGCGGACGCGGTCATCACGCAATTTGCCCCCGTCACGGCGGAAGTGATCGCGCGCATGCGTCAGGCGAAGGTGATTGTCCGCTACGGGATCGGGGTGGATAACGTTGATCTCGACGCCGCCAAAAAACAGGGGATTCCGGTTTGTAATGTTCCCGACTACTGC
>JBIKZJ010000362.1:0-6603 GCA_044354755.1 Schlesneria sp.
TTCAAAAAAATATTTTCGGAAGTCTTGCTTAAGAAACCCCTCTGAGACTCCGATCTTCTCTTCACTTCGGTTACAATCGTTGACACATGGCCCCATCGTCTAGAGGCCTAGGACATCGGATTTTCAGTCCGAGTACTGGGGTTCGAATCCCCATGGGGTCATAAGCGTCCGAGTCCTTCAGGACTCGGACGCTTTTTTTACGTATCGATCGATGCGTCTTCTCTTCCAGGCGTAGAAAACGAGTCGCAACAGATCGTTGTTTTCCGTTTTGGAGGGTTTTCCCGCCAGGATATGGCTTGCGACGGAGTTTCCAATCGTGGCCAAAAAGCCGTCTAAGAAAATTCGCGTTGACTTCCGCAAAAATCGGCAGAATTCGACTCGCCAGAACGATTTTACTCGACGAGTTCAGACCGATGACGCGGACATTGATGAACTGAAGCGAGGGCAGCGAGTCTCTGGCAAAGGGGACCTCAGTCGTCGGAGAACTGTGTTTGGAGAACGGGGAGACGATGATTCGTTTGTTCTTTCCGTGGACGAGGCGGCTTGTCTTCGTGGTCGTGTTTTGTCCGCAATTGGGTCTACGCAGTGTACGGTTCAGGTTGACGAGGGCCAGCCGCATGCTGGCAAACGATTTGAATGCACGGTTCGCCGCGTCGTACGAACGGTGGCTCGCGATGCTCGAAATGCGGTTGTCACGGGGGATCGCGTTTTATTCCTCCCCAGTGACAATCAATTTGGGGTGATCGAACGAGTTGAGCCGCGGCGGGGGGTGTTGGCGCGGGGACATCAATATCGACAGCATATTCTGGTCGCAAATGTCTCCCAGGTCGCCATTGTGTCGTCGGCCGCAGAGCCCGCTCTGAAGCCGGCGTTAATTGATCGGTTTCTGGTGAGTTCCGCCAAGGGTAATGTTCGTGCGATTATTGTGGTCAATAAATGCGATTTGATTGATGTTTCAGACCTGCAACCGATGATTGGCCAATATGCTCGACTCGGCTATACCGTCGTCCCAGCCAGCGTGCAAACGGGACTTGGAATTGCCTGGCTGCAACGATTACTGAAAAACGAACAAACGGTTTTCACAGGGCAAAGTGGAGTTGGTAAGTCTTCACTGCTGAATACGATTCAGCCTGGCTTGGCGATCAAGACTGGTGATGTTAGTCGCATCACACAAAAGGGGCGTCACACGACGCGATATGCCCAACTCCGCGAGCTCACCCTGGGGGGCTGGGTAGTTGATACTCCTGGAATTCGGCAGTTGGAATTGTGGAATGTTCAACCAGAGGAAATGGAGGGCTTTTTTCTCGAATTTCGTCCATTTGTCCCACGCTGCAAATTTCCAGACTGCTTGCATCTGGTGGAAGACGGTTGCGCGGTTCGAGATGCCGTTCAACAGGATTTGATCTCCCAGATCCGATATGAGAGCTACTTACGGTTGGTGATCGGGGACGATTAGTGCGATCGCGATTGCGACCGGTTTTTCGCCCACAAACACCCTCTCTTTTGCCACAATGGCCAGCACCCGCTTCCTCGGTAAGCGGGCGCTCATCAGGCAGCACACCGCATTGATGACTCGGATTCTGTTTTTCCCCGCATGATCGCGAAAAACGATCAACTCCAGGACAACGGTTTTTGCCAGGCGGATTTCAGCTCGGCACACGAAATATCGAGCAACCACCCCCCCAGTAAATCTTGAGCGACCACTCGCCCCGAATTGGTCACGACGCCGACATAGGCGAACGGCAAATTCGCAAAATTGGCGGTCAGCTTAGCCACATTGGCTGCAGTGACTTCCAGCAGAAATCGGGTCGTGCTTTCCGAGAAAAGCAGTGCTGCAGGGTCCGTGGTTCCGTCCGCAGCGAGTCGTTCGATGTCTAGTTCGACACCAAGTCCGCCGGCAAATGCCATTTCTGCGGCCGCGACGGCGAAACCCCCTTCGCTCAAATCATGGCAACTGCGAACAAGTCCCGCAGAGATCGATTGATGCAGGGCCGTAAAAATCTGTGGGGCTTGCTTCAGATCCACATGAGGCAGGCGTCCTCCTTGCAAGTGATTGACCAGCGCATAATGACTTCCACCCAGTTCTTCGCGAGTGACTCCGACAAGATACAGCGAGTTCCCCTGCTCTTTGAGATCCATCGTGACACAGGTCCGAACATCGGCAACTTGGCCGATGGCGCTGATCAACAATGACGAAGGGATTGCTACGTTTTTCTTTTCCCCCGTCTCGGTGTCGACATACGAGAATTCATTGTTCAAGCTGTCTTTGCCACTAATAAATGGGGTACCGAAAGCGATTGCGGTCTGTTGACAGCCAATTGCCGCTCGGACCAGCGAGCCGAGGGTTTCCGGTCGCTCGGTGTTCCCCCAGCAGAAATTGTCGAGAATCGCAATTCGTGCCGGATCCGCCCCGACGGCGACGCAATTCCGAACCGCTTCATCAATGGCTGCTGCCGCCATCCAATAGGGGTCAAAATCGCCATAATGGGGGTTCATTCCATTCGAAACAACCACACCCCGATACGAGGTTAAGTCTGGGCGGACGACAGCGGCATCCGAGGGGCCGTCACAGGCCACCCCAACCAGCGGTTTGATCACGGATCCCGATTGCACTTCGTGATCATATTGCCGAATGATCCATTCTTTGCTGCAGACATTGAGCGAGCCCAAAATCTTTTTCAGCGTCTCATTATAGGGTGCATCACCACGATGAGGGGATGTGACCACTTTCGAAAGGGGCGTTTCCGGGGGAGGGAGATAAACAGCTTCATGGACTATCTGCGGACGGCCTTCGTGGAGAAAGCTCATCGCCACATCCCCGACGGTCGTGCCGTGATAGGTGAGTCTCAATCGACCCGCATTTCCAAATTGGCCAATCGCTGACGCTTCGACCCCTTCTGCGGCACAGAGCGCGCGAAAGGTTTCCCAGTTTGCTGGTGGCACCGCAAGCACCATTCGTTCCTGTGCTTCGCTAATCCAGATCTCGGTATACGAGAGTCCCGAATATTTCAGCGGACATTTTTCGAGCCAAACAACCGCCCCAATCTCTTCACCCATTTCACCGACAGCGGAACTGAATCCCCCTGCTCCACAATCGGTAATGGCATGGTAGAGTTCGAGATCGCGGGCTTGCAGGATGACATCCGCAACCATTTTTTCCACGACCGCGTTCCCGATCTGGACAGCACCTCCCGAGATTGTTTCGCTCTCTTCCGTTAATTCAGCAGAGGAAAAGGTGGCGCCATGGATTCCATCCCGGCCGGTTCGACCGCCGACAGCCACAATCAAATCACCGGGGTGAACCGTTTTTTCGACGCGGTCCACAGGGATCATGGCTGCGGTTCCGCAATAAACCAGTGGATTCCCCAGGTATCGCTCGTCAAAAAAGACCGCCCCATTCACTGTCGGAATTCCCATCCGGTTGCCATAGTCTCGGACTCCCGAGACGACTCCCTTCATCACCAGTTTGGGATGAAGAACACCGGGAGGAAGCGAATCAACGGGGGTGTCGGGAGGTGCAAAACAGAAAACATCGGTGTTCAAAATCGGTTTGGCACCGAGACCTGTTCCCAGCGGATCGCGAATGACTCCACCAATTCCCGTATTGGCGCCGCCGTACGGTTCAATGGCCGAGGGATGGTTGTGGGTTTCGACCTTGAAGCAGACGTGTTGCTTGTCGTCAAATTTGACGACCCCCGCGTTGTCCTTAAAAACACTGACACACCAGTCATTCACTCCCAGTCGTCTGCGAATTTCAACAGTCGCTCCAAAGATGGTTTCTTTGAGCATGTTTTCGAACAAGACTTCGCCACGCTCATCACGGTAGTGAATTCGCCCTTTGAGTGTCTTGTGCGAGCAATGCTCACTCCACGTTTGAGCCACTGTCTCCAACTCAATATCGGTCGGATCTCGCTGCTGATCGACCCAATGCTGCTGGATGGTCTGCATCTCGGTCAGACTCAAATAGAGTTGGCCCTGTTTGCTCAGGGCTTTCAGTGCATGGTGATCCATGCCCCGTATCGGGATCGTTCTCAATTGGAAGATGTAATCCGATCCGGCACCAATCGAGTTCATCTGCAGTGGCCCTGTGATGATTCGCTCGACCGCGTCGTTAGCAAGGACCCGTTTGGCGAGGCGTTGCAATTCGGCGGCAGCAACACAGGCCTCAAACCAGTATTTCCGCACCGTTGCCACCGCATCGACTGCAAAGTCGAGATCCAGCAGGGCTTTGTGGGTACTGAAGGCAACGTTATCCGTCACGCCGGGTTTGAAAAGCACATTCACCAGTTGCGATGTTTTCTCGGATTGGTCCCGCCCTGACGCTGAAGAATCCTTTTCCGAAATACAACGGATCTGAAAGGTCTCGACGATCGGGTCGACCAAGAGGGTTTCCGCTGCGCGAGTCACGCTTTCGATGGTCAACGCGTTGCCCTGCAACAGAAACGAACGGGCGGTCTGTACCTGCTGAATTGTTGCGGCGCGCAAATCCTGTGCTTCATGAACAACTCGCAACCCTTCGCGGTCAATCTGATGAGCGGACGGACGGATTTCAACTTCCCAGAGCATTCGAATTCATTTCCCAGCTGGAATTTCAGGCTCATCCGAGTCTTTCTCGGGCGAGCAAATCAAATAAAACTGCCGAAATACAGCATGATTGCAAAAGCCGCATTCGGCCGCTGATCATAACGGTTTTATCGGTGCGATGTCTCATCCAACGCTGCGCGACTTCGCGCACCATTGACCAAAAGTTTTTTCAGGCCATCGAGATCGCGGGTCGCCAGCGCCGTTCGAAATGCCGAGAGCCCCGCCTGCAAATGATCAATTCCGGCCATCACCTGCTCGGCATTGTTGATCAGGATCCCAGTCCACAAATCGGGATCACCCGCCGCAACGCGCGTGGTATCCCGAAAACCACTCCCCGTGAGTACACGATTCTCTGCAGCGAGAGTTGCGGCTAAGGCGGCTGCCGCCAAATGCGGTAAGTGGCTGGTCATCGCCAATGCGGCGTCATGAGCTTCCGGCGACATTTGCACCGTGCGCATGCCGATCGCCTGCCAGAAGCGAACGAGTCGCTCGAGTCGGTGGGGGATCGAGGCTGGCACCGGAGTCACGACACAAATACGCCCTGAAAATAAGCCTGCATCCGCCGCTTCAAACCCCTGTCGATGTGAACCAGCAATTGGGTGTGAGCCAATAAATGCAGGAAGGTTGTTCCAGGCCGAGCAAATAGGAGATTTCACACTGCCCACGTCCGTCAGTAACAGATCCCGTGATGGGATTTGATCGCTCGGCGAATTCGAAATTTCGGCGATCGCCCGTTCCAACTCGACCGCTTCTGCGATGACCCGCTCGACGGGCGTACAGAAAATCACGAGGTTCGCACGTGAAAGAACGCTGCGAATCTCGGTAGCAGCCTCGTCGATCAACCCGGCATCACGTGCTGCTTCCATTCGGGCACGATCCCGGCCAATACCAATTATATGGCGTGCAATTTGGTGGCGGCGAATGGCCGCCGCCAGCGAACCACCAATCATTCCAACGCCCACAATGACGACGGTCTCTTCCAACGGCGATGGAATCGGGGTTTCGTTCATAGACAAGAATTACTGCGACGCGGAATGACAACCAGACAAGAGACCACGCTCTCAAAAATCGAACCGGTTTTCCAACGTGAACGATTTCGATTTTGACGATGACACGGCCATTTCCCACGCCCAACAGTACTGATTGGGGTCAGAAAGTTTGGGGGGCAGTGCTATTTGGGGCCTGATTGTTCTGCAGCCAGTTCGGCCATTCGCTGTGCAGGAACAACGAGGCGGTCCCAGTTCTTGAGCAGATAATCGGGAGGGCCACCCTTGTTGGCGACATACTGAGCCACTTTGATGGTGGGGATCAGTTCAATCGCATCCCAAGGACAGACGGTCAGTTCGTACGGATCTGTTTTTTTCGTCGGAATGTGAACGCAGACTTCACAGCCGACACATCGCTCGACATCGATTTCACACCAAGACTGGAGAACCGAAATGGATTCACCCTGAACTTTGTAGATGCAATCAACGGGGCAGACTTCCAGACAAGCTTCACAGCCAGTGCAGTTGTCGGCATTGATGACTGCCACTTCCTTCGGCAGCTTCTTTCTCGAACCGGCTTTAGCCATGACAAACCACCTCGCATCTTGATTCCGATTGCAATGCTGCCGTCGGAATCAACCTCGCGTCGTTCGACCGTTGGAAAAACATAAAGCGTCTTGGAGACAATTTCCCGAGCCTTGCATTGATGAGCATTGCACAGGAACGTCGTACGCTCCAAACCTAAACTGAGTATAGCGGGTTTCACCAGCCTGCGGCGAGTGGAAGAACTGAGGATTCTCGACTTTGGAAATTTAAGGCCGATGAGTCCGCGAGTGGGCGAGGCTGCTGCGAAAATTTTGGAGTGTTTTTACCAGATTCAGTTCGCCGCCATCCGAAACGGCCTGATGACGAACAGGTCTGTTTTCAGTTCATTCCCCTCCTCTGCTTCCCCCAAGATCGGGACCAACCTATAATCGTAGCTTCTCTTCACGAGACCCTCTCGTGATCGCGACTTTATTCCTGGGGCAGTTTC
>JBIKZJ010000363.1:0-6558 GCA_044354755.1 Schlesneria sp.
TTGCTGCCGGTTGCGTTGCTGCCGGTTGCGTTGCTGCCTGTTGCGTTGCTGGATGTTGAGTCGCTTGTTGCACTACTTGTTGCGGGATTGGTTTCCTGATTGCTGGTGATTCGTACGTGACCCGTGGTCGTGGTCGATTGCACTGTATCGCTGCGGAAGGTGTCGGTTCCGGATCCCGTTCTGTTGGCGGATCCGGTCGCGGATGACCTATAGGTTCGCTCTTCGCTGGAACGGCGCTGGCCGGTGATGAGTCGCGTTTCCATGCTGTCGAGCATGACTCCCGCTGCAGGACTGCCGGTGATTTGGATTGTGAGGTTACCAGTCGCGGTTCCATCGCTGGTGCTGGATGAATCCATTTGTTCGGTCTCGACCGCAGTGGTGCTGCCGGGAGCGAGGTTTGAGGTCAGACAGGCCTGATCCTGATCGGCGAAGTAGGTGATCTGCCGGGCGTGGGACTGAATCGCAGTCAGGATGCCCGTTCCTGGATCGGTCACCGTGAACTGCAGCCAGTTCTGATCTGTTTGAACTCCTTGATCGACGTCATTGAGCGTCAGGGTTTCGGTCTGCTGGTTGTTGGCGGGGTTGGCGGTGCTGGTTTCACCCTGTGAACTCTCGGTGGTGGTTTGTGTCCCACTGATGTGGGTGCTGGTGCTGCTTCCGCCCAAGAGGCTGCCGCCGGGGATTGGGATCGTCCAGCTCTCGGTGAGCAACTCGGTTTGGGTGTACTGATTGACCTCGGTCTGCTGCTGAACCCACGTGGTGTCGTCATTGATGCTTGAGTTAGTAACGCCTGATCCGCTGACTTCGGAATGCTGGTTGATGAGAGATTCGCTCGAACGACTGGTGATGGTATCGCTGCTGGTGCTGCCATAGGTCACCGTGAGGACCGTACCATCGGGCTTGGTTGTGGTCTTGGTGGCCTGTTGCTCGTCGGTGAAAATTTCCGTGGTACTCACCGTCGCGATGAATGTCAGCCGGTCCGATTCATGGTGGATCGTTGGGGAATCGCCTGCCGATGAGTTGGTATCGGCGACCGACGAAAATGTTTCGGTGCCGGGATTTTCGCTGATGACTAATGAGGTCGAGGTTCCCCGCGCAGTGAGGGTCTCGGTTGAGTTCAGGAATTCCCCTTCGCCAACCTGTCCGTTGATGGCAATCGTGATCGTCAGTGAATCGTTCGAGACGACATTGGTCACAGAGGACGGGGTGAAGGTGATCGCTTCTTCGAGAAGAACCTCACCGATCCCCAGCGTTTGCCGGTCGATGATGGTGTTGCTGCTGGTTTGCGTTCCGGTATCGTTGCTGGTCGCCAGCGTCGTCACCGTGGTCGGGGTGCCGTATGCGTTGCGCTGTATGGCGGATGCCGTGAGGCGGTCGAAGGTGCTGAACGTGAAGCGGTCGTTGCTGGTGCTGCTGATTAGGTCGGTGCCGCCGCTGGCGGTACTCGCTGCGAGCAGATCGCTCTCGGCGTAGTCGCTCTGGTCGTCACTCGAATTGCCGAACACATCCAGCACTGTCATCACCGTTCCGTCGATGAGTGTTTCATTCGCTTTAGCCCAACCACTGACGGTCGCCAGCTGTCGTTCCTGACCGATTGCAATCTGATTGTGGTTATCGACCGATGCCCGCGTACCGTCAAGACCGATTGTCAGCGATCCGCTTCCCGTAAACCGATATCCATCCCACCCGCGATCGCTGGAGACGGATGACAAGGAGATGAACTGAGACCCCGCCGCCACGCCGGAGCTGTTGATGGTTGACGAACCGCTGCTGGTTGTTGAACCGTTGGAACTGGAGGAATTGTCTCCCAGTGGGGTGACGGCAATCCAGGTGACGGATTCCGCATCGTCGTAGGCGAAATTGTTTTAGTGTCCCCCGGGTTCTCCCCTTGCTCTCCTCTTGGCCGATTCCTCACCCCCGAGGCTGGATCGAAGGGGTCAACCAAACGCGCAGCGCTATCGTCGGTCCGCGACTCGCCCAAGAGCGGATGTCCCTTCGGGGACCTTGAATGGGTGGAATCAACCGTCAAACGATTGAACTTGCAGTCCACTGTAGGACCCAGAGGACGACCTCGCGTCACAAATCCGACCTCATTTAATGTCAACGAGTCCTGACCCCTTTGATGGTCCCTTCCCACCCTTATCGTTGACTTTCGTCTGGTCAAAGTCGCTTGCGGCTTCCCCAACATCGCCATCATCGTTCCGCGTGATGTAGCTCCGTCGTGAACCAAACAATCGTTCATAACCGACCAATTTTAAATGTATGAGTATAAGTCGACGCGAGTACCCTTGCGAAACGAGAAAGTCCACCGGTTCTCATAACGCCAGATTTTCCTGATTGTTTTTCTGACCGAATTTCCACAAAAATGATGATCCAAATATGTTGGAGGCGAGCTCGAAAAAATCACAGTCCCGTGATCGAGCCTCATCACGCGGAGCGATGATGGCTACGTTGACCACTTTCGTCTCGTCAAAGCCGCTGGCGGCTTCACTAACGATAGGGGTAGTAAGGACTGATTGCATTCAGTCCCCCTCTCCCTCCGAACCGTACAGGCGGTTCTCCCACATACGGCTCTTTATACGACTCTTTGGTCAGTAGGTTCCGATGGATTGAACGAAACGCATGTGGGCCACGCTCAGGCTTAACAACCCACATTCCGTAAACCAGACGGTAGCAACCAGCCCACCCCCTCGGCGACGCCCCTGAAGGCGCGTCGCTGAGGAATTTCCAGTAGCGGATCCCGTCGAATCATCACTTTTTCGCGAAGGGATGCACAAATACGTCGAGATAGATCACCAGGAACATCAAACTCAACAGAAAGGCAAACCCCACATAGGTGGCTGCGATCATGACCCGGTCACTTGGTCGGCGTCCTGTGACCGCTTCCCAGATCAAGAAGATCATGTGCCCGCCGTCCAAAACGGGAATCGGCAGAAAATTGAGCACCGCCAAGTTGACGCTGAGAAATCCCAGGAACAGCAGCATGGGAATCCAGCCTTGTTGTGCAACCTGGTATGCCGCCCCCGCAATCCCCAGTGGGCCATTCAATTCTTTGTAAGAGACCCGCCCAACCACCAGGCTTCGTAAGGTCAGATAGATATCGACGGCAGAGCTTTTTGTCTTCGCCAACGATTTCCAGCAGGCATCCGTGAACGAAGTCGCTTTCTGAATCGGCCTTTTCAATTCCAGCTGCAGCCCCAGGATTGGCAATGGCCAGTCCGTGTCCAGTTGCGGAACCAGTTCGGCCTCCTTGGGCTTCCCCTCGTCACTGAAGGTCAACGTGACTTTCCGTTGCGGCAAATATTGGATCAGCCAGAAGGCATAGGCTCCGTTGTTACGATGGGCTTCATCAAAATTGACCGTAATGACGGCATCCTTGTCAGGATCGGTGGAACTGGTGGTCTCTGCGGGCCTGGTCAGAGTCAATTTCTTCAGTGGTCCCGGCTTCACCCCCCCCTTGTCAGCGGTTCCGCCAGGCTCGACCGTTAAGACCACAGGAAGAACATGGAATGCGGCACCAATCGCAGGAATCGACAGGGGCTCCCCTTCGAGCATCGGTTGGTCAAGCCACCCAGGGGTGTCGTCCGGAATCAGTTTGAGGCTGACACTCTCTTGACCACCACCGACAATTTGCCGGGTGACGATCACCTCGATCTCTTTTCCCGCTCGTTTGGCAAATTCATTCGGGAGTTTCAACGGGTCGAGTTGAGTCCCGATATTCAATCCATCCAGATTGGCAAGCTTATCACCCTCTTTCAGTCCCGCAGTCTCGGCGGGTGACCCTTTTCGTACTGCTGCAATCGGCCCCGAATCGAGCGTCAGCCCGAGTGTTCGGAAGAAATTGTCAGTAATCGTCATGGTTTCGGGCGTGGGGCTGGCGAGGGGTTTGCCATCCTTGTCATTGATGCGGTTGACTGTGATTTCCAGTGATTTTCCTGATTGCAGAGCCACCTCGCGATGGAATTCCACTGCGCTGGTGACCTCACGATCACCCACCTTGGCGATTTGGTCTCCTTGGCGAAAACGAGGTGTAGCGCGGCTGGCCGCAAGACCAGGTATGTCCCCAAAAACGGTGAGACCCTCGATTTGCCGGACACCGATCTGAGGGTGCAACCCCTTCGCTTCGGGTTCAACCAAAATATTAAATGGCTGACCATCCGCATGTTTTCCTTCGAGTTTCAGTGTCCCCGAAGATAGCGCGACACCCATTTGCAGCTCTTGATAGGTCTGGATCGGTTGGTCATTGAGTTTTTCGATCGCGTCGCCCGCTCGCATGCCCGCTTTCCAGGCAGGCATCCCTGGACGAACGTCACCGATCGTCGAGGGTGGTGACGGAAAGCCAACCTGGTAGGAAATCAGAAAAAACAGAAGCGCCGTCAAGACATTCATCGTGACTCCGGCCGAAATAATCGCCATCCGCTGAAAAACGGTTTTGGCAATGTACGACCGGGGGTCCTGAGCGATCTCTTCATTCGTGAGCTGACTTGGGTCCGCGTCGTCTTGACCGAGCATCTTGACGTAGCCACCAAAGGGAATCAGCGACAAGGCGTATTCGGTTTCGCCCCATTTGCGGCTGAAAAAGACCGGCCCGAACCCAATGCTAAATCGTTCCACGAAGACATTACACCACTTGGCAACGGCAAAATGCCCGAGCTCGTGCAAGAAAATGACCAAGGCCAGACCCAGTGCGGCGATTGCGATATAGGGCGCATTACCTGCCAGTTTCATCAAATCGACTGCGAGGACTTCCACTGTTGCATCTCCTTTCGTGCCCATTCATCCAGGCGGAGCAATTCCGCTAAGGTTGGCTGGGCATCGAAGTTGTGTCCGTTCAGAATATCACCACAAGCCTGTGGGATTTCTGTAAATCTTAAACTGCCATCTAAAAAACGCTCGACAGCGACTTCGTTCGCTGCATTCAAGACGGAACCACAGGTCCCCCCCCGCTTTGCCACTTCAAAACCCAAACGCAATGCGGGGAAGGCATCGAGGTCAGGTGGAAAAAAATCGAGTTGGTGCGACTGCGACCAATCCAGCCTTCGGATCGTTCCCGCCCATCGTTCCGGATAGGTTAACGCATACTGGATCGGAAGTTTCATATCCGGCGGTGAAAGCTGCGCCAGCACACTTCCGTCGACGAATTCCACAAACGAATGAACGATCGACTGCGGGTGAATCATAACGCCGATTTCATCCACCACCAGATTGAACAGCCATCGCGCCTCGATCACTTCCAGGGCCTTGTTCATCATGCTGGCAGAATCGACCGTGATTTTGGGGCCCATCTTCCAGGTGGGATGTGCCAAGGCCCGTTCGATCGTCACTTCGCGCTGCAGTCGCTCTTTGGACCAGCCGCGAAATGGCCCGCCGCTGGCGGTCAAGACGATCCGCTTGAGGTCACACCGTCGACCACCCTGCAGTGCCTGAAAAACAGCACTATGTTCACTATCGACCGGAATCAACACCGAGCCGGTTTTCGCCGCGAGTTCCATGACCAGTGGGCCGGCCACGACCAGGGTTTCTTTATTCGCGATCCCGACCCGCTTGCCCGATTCGATGGCTGCCCAGGCACCACGTAATCCCGCTGCGCCGACGATGCCGCACACCACGGTATCGATGTCAGGATGGCCGGAAACCTGTTCAATCCCCTCGGGGCCAAACAAGACTTCCGTACCACGCGGGAAGACGTTCCCCCCCAACTGGTCCCGCATCGAACTGTCGGAAATCACCGCGAATCGGGGCTGATGTTGCTGGCACTGCTGGGCGAGTCGCTCCCAACCTCGATGGGCGGTGAGTGCCGTGGCCTGCAGCCGCCCGCGATGCGCAGCGATGACATCCAGGCAACTCGTTCCAATCGACCCGGTAGCACCTAGGACAGCGATCCGGTTCAAGTCTGGCAGTTCAGAGGACACGCATCACTCGCAGAGGCCAATTTTCCAGAGAAATGCTCGTCATAACTCACGTCGTCACGCACGATTACGCACCCTCATCATTGTCCTGCATTCTACGAGCGGACAACATTCACAGCAAGTGCGACAGCAGAACAGACCTTGTCCAAGATCCACCGGAACTCATCACAACGCCCCCGCCGGGGGGACTCAGGGGCGAACGGGTTGCGTCCAGGCGCGTTGTGACTCACCAACAGTCGAGGGGTTCGGATGAGCGTTGGACGAGGTAATTCGGGCACGCACGTAAAGTTCATCCCCGGCGAAAGAATAAGTCGCTGTCGGTCCCGTAACGGTTTTCAAGACGGCGCCGATCTCATTCGAGTAGATCCTGGTCACCGGCAGTTCTTTTCCATTCTTGTCGAGAACCGGTTGGCTTTTTGGATCAAATCCCTTGCGGGTGCCAATAAACTCGATCGTATAAGTCGTATCAGGTTCAGCCATCACCGCGATCTCCAGGCTTGATTTCGTCAGAGTCACTTTCTCGAGCAGGACACCTGACGAAGAATAAAACCGCCCTGCCTCCATGGCAAGAATCAGTGCGGCGGGATCGAGCTGTTCTGCCAAAACCATCACCCACCCCCGACCCGGTTCGCTGGCGCGGGAGGGAATC